>NZ_JBGSOZ010000117.1:0-45690 GCF_041738905.1 Aestuariivirga sp. | reverse complement strand
GCGGCCAGCGCCGCAATGGCATAGATGGGCTGCGCCGTCGGGCCCATGTGGCCGATGCGCGTGAGCTTTCCCAGCGTCTCGCCACGGCCGGCGGAAAACACCACGCCATAGCGGGCGCGGGCCTCGCGGCGGAGTGCTGCCTCGTCGATCCCGGCGGGCGTCCGGATGGCTGTCGCCGTGGGAGATGCAATGGCTTCACTCGCGGCCCAGAGTTCGAGCCCCATGGCCTTCGCTCCAGCGCGCGTCGCTTTGGCTGTGAGGGCATGGCGGGCCCATACTTTTTCGGGTCCCTCGTTCAGATAGAGATCAAGCGCCATATCGAGGCCGTTGATCTCGGCCACCGAAGGCGTGAAGGGAAACGGCTCCTTGTGGCTCCAGGCATTCTCCCAATCGAGGATCGAGAGCATGGAGGCGCGCGGTGCCGCAGGATTGGCCTTCATCCGCGCCCAGCCACGGTCGCTCACCGCCGCGAGTGTCAGGGCGGGTGGAGCACCAAGGCACTTGTTGGGTCCGGTGATGTAGATGTCCGCCGCGCAATCGTCCGGATGCGTGTTCATGCCGCCGAAGGACGAGACCGCATCGACAATGAGATACGCGCCATGCGCGCGCACCAGCTTGCCGATCTCGTTGATCGGATTCAGCGTGCCCGACGGCGTATCATGATGGCAGACCGAGACGATGCTGATCTCCGGATGCTTCTTCAGCATCGCGGAAACGGAGGCCGGATCGATGGCCTCGTTGTAAGGCACCTCGATCTCGACCAGCTTCGGCGAATAGCGCTTGGCCCAATAGCCGAAGCCCTTGCCGTAGACACCCGAGGCGAGGTTCAGCACGGTGTCATCCGGGGTTATGATCGAGGCTGCCGCTGCCTCAAGGCCCAGCACCGGCTCGCCATGGAGGATCAGCGCGTGGCCCGAGATGCGCAGCGCTTTCGAGGCTTTCTCCACGACGCGTTCATAGTGCATCTGGAAGGCCGGATCGTAGTCATAGAGCACCGTGCGCCCCAGCGCCCGCAGCACGTCGGGGTAGGCATTCACCGGACCGGCGGTCAGGGTGATGACGGGATCGGCGGTTTCCGCGTAGCGCATGGTCGGTCTCCCAGTCTGTCGTCTAGCTGTAGAATTGCGTGCCGGTCTTGTAGGTCTTGAAGTTCTCCAAGTCGTGCGAGAACATCAGTTCGGCGCCGTGGTCTTCCGCCAGCTTCTTCACATGGCGCATCGAGCGCACGCCGGCGACGGGATCGATGTGGAACGAGGCTTGGCACAGCGTCTCGAGACTCTTCTGCGTGTAGGCCGCGTCGATGGTGAAGAGGATGGGCTTTCGCTTGGGGAAATCGACCATCAGCGAATAGTGGCCGATCGAATGGCCGGGCGTGAAGATGAGCTTGACGCCCTTGGCGAGTTCGACGTCACCGTCGATACCTTCAAAGGTGGAATTGGCGCGCGTGGTGCCGGGCAGCAGCTGCGTGGTGGCGCCCCGGGCTTCGGCGGCTTCCGCCGAGAAGCTCAGGTCGGAATACCCCAGGTGCTCGAAAGGCTCGGGGTTGCAGGCCTGCGGGACTTCTGATCTGTGGCATATCTTCTTGGCATGCGGGAAATACTTGTTGCCGCCGCAATGATCAAAATGGAAATGCGAGTTGACGACGACGTCGATGTCCTTCGGCTCGAGGCCCAGCAGCGCCAATGCACCCGGAATGGTCTGGTCCTTCGACTGGATGGGCTTCTCGAAGGGCAGCACCTTCATCACATGGTCGTAGTCGAAGCCGGTGTCGATGAGGAAGCGGCCTTCCTTGTGCTCGACCAGGATCGAGTACACGGGGAACCGGATTTCGCCCGCAGGCCCCCGATTCCAGAAGACATGGTAGCCATCAATCACCAGCGTTCCGCCGTCGAGAAGATAGACCTTGGTATCCGACACAATCGACCTCCAGTGTTTCCGGCGGAACTTAGCGCGCGCCGCGTTGATAGGGTAGTCCGAGGGCAGCCGGCAGGCTCGCCCTGCGGCCGAACAAGATGAGCATGGTCATCACCGCGATGAAAGGCAGCATCTGGATCACGTCGGTCGGCATGTTGATCCCTGCAACCTGCATGGCGGTGGTGAGCGACAGGCATACGCCGAACAGCACAGCTCCCGTCAGCACCCAGATGGGGCGGCCGCGCGCCAGCATGGCCAGCACGATGCCGAGGAAACCAGCGCCATTGGTGATGTAGGGCACGAAGATGCCGGCCCCGATGTTGGCGAGATAGGCGCCGCCGATGCCCGCCATGGCGCCGGTGACCAGAACGGCGATGCTGCGGGTGCGGACGACATCGACGCCCGCCACATCCAGCGCGGCGGGCTTGTCGCCCGCGGCCTGTAGGTTGAGGCCGAGTTGGGTGTGGCGATAGATATAGCCCATTATGAAGACCATCAGCACCGCAAGGTAGACGATGAGGTGATGCTTGAACAGCGCCGGCCCCAGCACCGGAATGCTGGAGAGGACGGGGATCACTGTCACATCAGCCGCTTCGAGGCGGGGATAGGTGCGCGAGAACTGAAAATGATGCAGCAGCGCGGTGAGGCCTTCGCAGGCGAGCGTCAGTCCGATGCCGATGACGATCTGGTTCAGCCCGAGGCGGACGCAGAGCAGCACCATCACCAGCGCAACCGCCATGCCAGCCAGAGCACCGGTGAAAAAGCCGAGCCACAAAGAACTACCGTAGTAAGCGCCGAGGAAGCCCGCATAGGCTCCGCTGATCATCATGCCTTCGATGCCTATGTTGAGGACGCCGGCCTTTTCCGACATCTGCTCGCCAAGCCCTGCGAGGAGCAGCGGCACCGCGGCGGTTATCGCGCCGAACAGAAGTGCGCTGATGAAGACCTGCGTGAAGAGCGCGCTCATGATTTCACTGCACCCTTTAGCTTGCCGGAATGCTGGGTGTAGTATTCGGCAAGCGCCAGCACGATGAGAGTGATCGCCACGAAGACCAGCGTGAAATCCTGCGGCACGCCCAAGCGGCGCGCGGCACTCTCGCCGCCGATCGACAGGATCGAGAACAGGAAGACGAAGGCGATGGCAGCAAAGCCGTTCATCCGCGCGAGGAAGACGACAGGAATGACTGCCATGCCATAGGCCGGGTTCCAGTCGGCGCGGACATTGCCCTGAACCCCGATGATGTCGACGGCGCCCGCCAACCCCGCGAGGCCCGCCGAGAGGGCGAAGACGGCAACGGTAAGCGCTGGAACGGGAAGCCCCGCATGCACGGCGGCGCGCGGGCTCGATCCCACCATGCGCAGGCGCAGGCCAAAGGCCGTCCGCGTCATCATCACATGCACGGCGATGACCACGATCAGGCCCATGATGAGGCCTGACGAAATCGTCGTGTCGAAGAGGCGCGGCAGCCGGTCCTCCACCGGAAGCGTGCGGGTCTGCGGCACGGTCGTTGCGGGATCGAGGAAGACGAGCTTCACCAGGACATTCGCCAGAGAGGTGCCGAGGAATGTCATCATCAGCGTGGTGATGATTTCGTTGACACCCTGATAGGCGCGGAGAAGGGCTGGCAGTAGCGACCAGATGACGGCGACCAGTGCCGAGAGCATGAAACTGATGACGAGGGCCAGCCACACCGGCATGACCGCAACGAGCAGCGGGGCGCTTGCCGCCGCAGTCACCGCACCAAGCAGGAACTGCCCATCGGTGCCGAGGTTCCAGATGCCGGCGCGGAAGGCGATGATGAGGCCGGCCGCGATGAACAGCAGCGGCGCCATGCGGGTGAGCGTCTGCTGGATGCCGACTGAGGTGAAGAGCCCGCGCTGGAGCACATATGAATAATAGGCGAGCGGATCGACGCCCGCAGCCGCGAGAATGATCCCGGCGATGACAAGGGCCACGAGGATGGGACCCACCATCAGCAACACGCGCTGGAACATCATGCTGCGAGCCCGGTCATCAGGCGGCCGACGGCTGTGCGGGCGTTATCGGCATTCTCGACAACGCCTGCGATGCGGCCAGCATCCATCACGGCGATGCGGTCCGACAGCGCGAGGATTTCTTCGAGATCGGTCGAGATCAGAAGCACGCCGAGTCCTTGCGCCGCCACCTTCTTGATCATCTCACGCGCGGCGAGCGTGTTGGCGAGGTCAAGGCCATAGGTGGGCTTGTTGAAGATGATGAGCTTTGCGCCGTCGGCGAGTTCACGGCCGAGAAGCACTTTTTGAATGTTGCCGCCCGACAGTCGGCCGACGGGTGTGCGCGGACTTGGCGTTCGCACGTCGAACTGCTTGATCAATTCGACGGCACGCTCCTCGATGGCGCTGCGCCGCTCGAAACCACGGAGCCAGAAGGGAGGCGAGCCCACCTCCTTCAGAAAGAAGTTCATGGCGACGGGGAAGCTGCCGACGGTGCCTTCGCCCAGCCGGTCATCGGTCAGGTAGCGCAGTCCCGCGACGCGGCGCTGGCCGACGGACAAGCCGCCAATTTCGGTGCCGCCAAGGCTGATGGAACCAGATGCATGAAGCTGGCCCGCGAGTGCTTCCGCGAGTTGCTTCTGGCCGTTGCCGTCGATCCCTGCGATGCCAAGAACCTCACCGGGCGCGATGCTGAAGCTGATAGTTGCGAGGCCCGGATGACCTGGTGCGGGAGCCAGGTTCAGATCGCGGACAGCGAGCAAGGCATCCGCAGAGGCGGGCACATGCCGGGCGCTATGCTGCACGGTCTCCGGATCACCACTGCGCTTGCCGAACATCAGTTCCACGACACCCGATATGACTTCGGCCTCGCCGCGCGAGCGCATGTGATCCGGTCCGATCTCCCCCACCTTGCGGCCGAGCTTGAGGATGGAGATGCGGTCGCCGAAGTCCACGGCTTCCTTGAGCTTGTGGGTGATGAAGATGACGGCCTGTCCCCGGTCCGCCAGGCGGCGCATGAGTGCGCCAAGCTCGGCGATGCCCTGGGGCGTCAGCATCGAGGTCGATTCATCGAGGATCAGCACACGGCTGTTGCGGAGTTGCGCGCGGAGGATTTCGACTTGCTGCTGCTCGCCGAGCGAGAGGCTTGAGGTGAGCGCATCGAGGTCGACCGACATGCCAAGCTGTGTGGAAATCGCAGCGGCGCGGCTGCGGAGTTCGGCGAATTTCGGGCGCTGCCACCAGGGCGCTCCCAGAAGAAGATTTTCCGCAACGGTGAGGCTCGGCACCAGCATCGAATGCTGGAACACGGTGCCGATGCCAAGTGAGAGCGCATGACGCGGCGAGGAAATGCGGGTTTCGGTATTGTCGACGAGGATGCGGCCGCCATCAGGCTGCTGGACCCCGGAGAGCATGTCGATGAGGGTTGACTTGCCCGCGCCATTCTCGCCGAGCAGGACATGCACCTCGCCGCCACGAATGGTGAGACTGACGGAGTCGTTCGCGACGACACCCGGAAACCGCTTGGTCACCTGATCGAGAACGATGATGTCAGGCTTGGCTGCCTTGTCTTGAGACGGCGGAATCACTTCGGCTCCGGAAGACGATGAAAGACCGGGGGCGCTGTTCGCGCCCCCGTTAATGCGTTGCCGGTTCTTATTGAGCGGCGTCAGCGGCGACGTCGGTCATCAATGCGCGCACGGCGGCGGCATCGAAGATCGGCTCGACGGTGATCTTGCCCGCGATGATCTCGTCGCGGAGTGCCGAGATCTCGGCCCAGGTCGCATCCGGAATCTGCGGCGTCTTCAAGAGCTTGATCGAGTCGTCGTTGAGGCTGATCGAGTAGCTCTTGGTGCCGAAGGTATCGGCCTTGAGGTCGTTGATCATGGCGACGTAGACGGGTGTGATGTTCCACACCACGGAAGACAGCAGGTGGCCCTTGTCGATCGGCGTCTTGTCGCCGATCACGTCGATGAACATCACCTTGCCGCCGTCCGCCGCCTTGGTGGTCTCCACCGCCTGCAGCATACCGAAGCTCGAGCCGTTGCCCTGGCCGAAGATGATGTCCGCGCCGGCGGCAATCACCGATTCCGTCACGCGCTTGCCGCCCGCGGCATCACTGTAGGCCGCCGGTCCGATCACCGCATAGCGGACCTTCACGTCCGGGTTCTCAGCCTTGACGCCTTGTGCGAAGGCTGCCGACTGCGAGTTCCATGACGGCGGTTCGCCGGAGACGACGATGCCCACGGTCTTGGTGCGTGTCATCTTGCCCGCGAGGCGGCCGGCCAGAAAGGCGCCCGTATGGCCGCTCAGCGTGTAGTCGGCGACCATGCCCGGCTTGAGGGCATTCGGCGTATCGACGATTGCGACCGGAACCTTCATCTCGGCGCCGATTTCAGGAGCGGCCGTGTTGTAGCCGCTGGCATGGGCAATGAGGAGGCTGGCGCCATCGGTTGCCAGTTCGCGCATGGTGGGGCGCACGTCGCCGTAGCCCAGGCCCTGGGCCACGATCACTTGCACGCCGGTCGCTTCACCAGCGGCCTTGGCGGCATCGACACCCTGCTGGTTCCAGCCGTAGTCGGTGCCTTCTTCAGGCGTGAGGATCGCAATCGACTTTACTTCGGCGGCATAGGCGCTGCCGGCCATCAGGACGCCGAACATCGCGGCGGTGATGGTGGTTTTCAGAGATTTCATTTTTACACTCCCTATTTAGTTTCTTGAGGTTGAAAGACATCGCAGAGTAGTTCAGAGAACAGGCTTCGAAATACAAACGGCAGGACAGTCTGGTGAAGTGGCGGTTAGGTGTTGCAGCGTTCCTCCTCTGGCCCATTCAGGCCCAGGCTGTTGAACTGCGTCATATCGACGTGGTGACGGGAACGGACGGTCTCAACCATGTTCCGGTCGACGTGCGGAACACCGGCGTCGTGCCGCTGTCCTGCACCATCGAGCTCGCGCACTGGTACTCGATCACTCTCGGCGATGCGCTGCCCGGTGGGCGCTCCGTCATCGACCTGTGGTTCGATCCTGCCAAGGGCGCTTATCTGATCCTCAACGGCAAGCAGGAAAATATGCCTGTCGAGTCTGCGTGGTGCGGCATCGCCGGGCGTGCCTACCAGACGCGCACGCCGATCGTTCTGAGCCGCAACACGGGCGCCATCCCGCAGCCCCGCGAAATGACCTGCGCCGCTTCGGGTGACCGTCTCGCCTGCAAGTAACTGGCTGTGCCCGGCCATGGTCAGCCCCGCCCTTCGAGGATGCGGCGGACCGCGACGAGCTTCTTTGCCCGCTCGCCCTGAAGCGCCGGGATGGAGCCAGTCTCATAGCTGAACATGCCGCCGCCACTCTTCAATCCGAGCTTTCCGGCTTCGATCTTTTCCTTCACCACCGGAGCAAGGTCGGCGCGGTTACAGAGATCGGCGTTGAGGAAGCTCGAAACGGACTTGTAGATGTCGAGGCCAGCCATATCGAGAAGCGCCATGGGGCCGATGACGGCGATCTTGTAGCCGATGCCCCATGAGACGCAGGTGTCGAGGTCTTCGGGTTCGATGACGCCGCGCTCGACGAGATCGACGGCCTCGCGCAGCAGCGCGTAAAGCACACGGTTCTCGACGAAGCCGGGCACATCCTTCTTCACCACGACTGGCAGCAGCCCGATGGCGCGGATCAGGTCGCGGATGGTCGATACGGTCTCAGGCGCGGTCTTCTCCCCGGCGATCACCTCGATCATCGGAATGATGTGCGGCGGGTTCGACCAATGCATGCCGACCATGCGCGCCGGGTTGGAGATATGAGCCTGCAGCTTGGTGATCGGAATGCCGGATGTATCAGATGCAACGATGACGGATGGAGCGATAAGCGGATCGATGGCACGATAGACGTCCGCCTTGATATCGATGTTCTCGGGCACGTTCTCGATCACAAGCTCGGCTCCCGCGACGGCGTCGGAAAGCGAACTGGTAAATTTGATTGTGCCCGCACCCCTATCCGGCGCTGCGATGTCGAGGCGGTCGAGAACGCCATCGATGGTGCCGAGCATGGACTTTGCTCTCTCGATGGCCGCTTCCGAAAGATCATAGGCCGTCACATCGATTCCGCCGCGCGCCAGGCGCGCCGCTATGCCGGGGCCCATGGTTCCCAGCCCGATGAGTGCGGCCCGCTTTATCATGCGGTCGCTGCTTTGAAGGCGTCGCGGCCAGCAATCGAGGCCATCCAGCGCTCGAGGTTCGCCATGGCCTTGCGTTCGATCTTGAAATCGAGGCAGCGCTTCATGATGGGGGCGAGTGCGATGTCGGCAATGGTGAGCTTGCCTAGCGCGAGGAAATCCTTCCCCGCAAGATGGCCGTCGATGATGGCCATCTGTGCGCCGAGGTCCTTGGTCTGCTCCTTGTATTCGGCGGTCTGCTCCTCAGGCGTGAGCTTGGCGCCCTTGAAGGCCGCCATGTAGCCGGGGTTGACGGCGGCCAGCAGGAAATCCATCCAGCGCTCGACCTCCGTGCATTCGGCGGGCGTTGCGCCCGTCAATGCAGGGCGCTCCTTGGCGGCCAGATAGCGGAGGATCGTGTTCGATTCCCAGATCGTCGTCTCGCCATCAACCAGCGTCGGTACCTTCGAGGTCGGGTTCAGCGCCTTGTATTCCGGCGTCGCCGTGTTCTCGTACTGGCGGCCATAGTCGAGGCGCTCGAAGGGAACGCCCAGTTCGCCGAGCATGAAGAGCACTTTTTGAACATTGCCGGACGTCTTGCGTCCCAGGAGTTTGTACATTCGGAAATCCTCAATCTTGCGTTTTGGGAAGCGGCTTGTAGACGATCGCTTCCATTTCGATCTTGGTGTTGATCACGGCCTTGGCCTCCACAGTGGTGCGGGCCAGCACGGCATCGCCGATGCCCTGCAGGAAGGCCTTGTTGTAGCGGCCGAAGTCGCGGGTGTCTTCGAGATAGGTGGTGATGCGGACAATGTCGGAGAGCGTTGCACCCTCCTGGGCAATGATGCGCTCGATGGTCTTCAGCGTCGCCAGCGTCTCTTCCTCGATGGTGCCCGAGATGACGTCGTTGTTCTCGTCCTTGGGCACCTGGCCCGACACGAAGATGAAGTCGCCCGCGCGCACCGCCGGATGGAACGGCAGGTTGGGGTTCTTCTTGCCGATGGCGTAGTGGGTGGGAGAGCGTTTGGCGCGGTCAGTCATGGCGATGTCTCACAGGACGCTGGATTCGATGATGTCGACGCCGCCGATGCGGTCCACGAGATAGATCAGGCCGCGGTCATCCGTCGTGACGTCATTTGACGACGAACGATCAGCACCCGGCTGCGGGTCGGGCAAATAGTGGCCCACTTCCTTCGGCGCGAAGGGATCGGTGATGTCGACGAGGCGCAAGCCTTGCGCAAACCATGCGAAGGGAATGATGTTGCCACTGAAGCGCTCGGACGGCTGGTGGCAGCCCATCATCTGCTGCTGCGGCGCGCCATCGGGATCGAGGCCGGCAACCTGGAACGTCGAGATTGGCAGCGGGTTGGTCTCGTCCGTGACGTCGTAGATCCATGTGAAAGCCGGAGGCGACGGCCTGAGCTTCGCCACGTCTTCGTCTGCAACGACCATGATGCGGCGGCCCTTCAGGTCCTGCGGCACGGGCAGGCAGGTGTGGGTCGGATGCGGGAAGCTGGGGCTTGAATTGACATGCGCGATGGCCCTCGGCCTCGACATGTCGGAGATATCGAGAATGAAGAAGCCGTGGTGCCAGTAGCTGACGAAGAGCCTGTCGCCCATGCGGATGGGGTGATGGCAGCGCGGGGACACGTAATTCTCCCACGGATAGGCCTCACCGCCACCGACGTGCTGACCAGGAATCCACCAGCGCCCGACTTCAACGGGATGCGCTGGATCAATCAGATCGAGGATCATCACGATGTTGCCGACATAACCTTCCGCCGTCGGCGAGATATAGGCATAGCGTCCGTCGAAATCGTAGCGATGAACGCCCTTGCCCGCGGTCATCCATTTCGAGATGGGCTTCGGATCATGCGGCTTGCTCACGTCATAGATCGCAAGGCCGCCTGTGAAGTCTTCCGGCCCGCCGGTGCCGAACTTCTCGTGGTTGACGATCATGATGCCGTTCTGGACCCGCACCTTGTGCGAGTGCCAGCCCGGCGGAACCTCGATCGTGGTGATCTTGCGGGGGTTGCGCGGATCGGAAATGTCGAACAGCGTGGTGCCGCTCGGCGGGCGCATGTGGCCCACATACATGACGTTGCCATCGACCCACACCTGCCCGCCGCCCGGACAATCGGCATGGCCGAGAAGCTTGGTGTTATGTGAAGACGCCAAGATCTCAGCTCAGGCGCAGCAGGTCGCCGGCGGTGTTGCGGCCCCAGCGCTTGTAGAGCAACAGGGCACGCTGTGTCGGCGCATCGGTTGCGCCAAAGAAGATCACCGGGTCCTTGTCCGAGCCGTTCACATGTTCGACCCAGCAACCACCGGGAACGGCAAGCGTATCGAACTGGTCCCAGTCATGGCGCTTGCCGTCGATGATCGAATGACCCTTGCCCTTGAAGGGCGCGAGCAGGAGGCTAGCCGTTTCGCGCTGGGGCAGCGTGCGTTCACCCGGACGCAGCATCTGCGCATAGAAGTTGATCGTGTGGAACACCGGCCCACCCGTCGTCGGGTCGATGTAATCGACTACGATGCCCTCATGGGGGTCGCCGTCCCAATCCTTCAATGCGTCAAGCGTCGCCTGCATACGGTCCCAGCGATAGACCCACATCGGTGACGAGAGGCCGCCGCCGCGCCTGTGGTCGAGGAAGCGCGGCTTCAACCCGCCCTCGCCATAGATGCGCTGCGAATAGTCCGCCGGATAGCGCGCGGCCTGCACTTTCTTGGCCACTTCCTTGCCGTTTTCGATCTCGGTGTACTTGTGATCGAAATGCACCGCATGGAGCATCTCGACCAGCGGAAGGTCGAGAACCGACAGGTTCACGGCGGGCTCGCCGCCGACGGTTCCATGATTGTGCCAGGCATCGTTCGGCGTCAGCACCATGTCGCCCGGTCCGAAGATCACGTTCTCGCCCTCGACGCCGGTGAAGTTGCCGGTACCCGTGAGGCCGAAGCGCACGGCACTCGGCGAGTGCTTGTGCGGCGGCATGATCTCGTCGGGGTCATTCAGGCGGTAGGCGGTGTACATGGTGGAGACCGAGGCGCGCTTCGGCGCCAGCCCCGGATTGACCAAGATGAGCGAGCGGCGCTCGCTGTCGTCCATCGTCACGAGGCGTGCCGCACGCTGCAGGAGCGGCTCAATCTCGGAATATTTCCACACGAAGGGCACAGCCTTCGCGGTTGCCATCAGCTGCTTGATTTCGTCATGCTCAACGCCCTGCGAGGTGGCCCAGAACGGAAACATGTTCTTGGCGTAGAGCTCGTCATAGAGGCTCTTCAGGGCGGCCTCCTTCAGAGTGAGACTTTCGGCTGCCGGTTTCGCGGTAGACATTCTCAGGCACCTCTCTGAATGGAAAATTTCAGTAAACCAACCCGACCATAACAGTGGTGGTTGGGATGATCAATGTGAAAAGTTCAACCATATTCAACCAGATTGTCAACCAGAATCAGGCAGCAACCCGTTGCGTAGCGGAGGCTCGGATGAGGTCCGCCGCCTTCTCTGCGATCATGATGACGGCCGCGTTGATGTTGCCGCAAGGCAGGTCCGGCATTACCGACGCGTCTGCAATGCGCAGCCCGGCGATGCCGCGAACCCGCAGCTCGGGATCAACCACGGAAGATGCATCAGAGCCCATGCGGCAGGTTCCGGCCGGGTGGTGAACGGTGATCGACGTCTTGCGGATGTGCTCGTCGATCTCCTCGTCGGTCTGGCATTTCGGGCCGGGCAGGAATTCAGCCGCCACGAATTCCTGCATCGAAGGCTCGGCCGCAAGTTTCCGCGCCACGCGAAACCCGGCACGCAGCGAATCCCAGTCACGGGACGAAGACAGGAAATTCTGGTGAATGAGGGGAGCCGCCGCGGGGTCGGCCGAGGCAAGTTCGATGCGCCCCCGGCTCTCCGGCTGGGTGGCCACGATGCGGGTGGCAAAGCCGTCGGCGAAGGGCTGCTTGAAAGGCGCGAAGTAGGGCCATGCCGCGAGTGGCGCCGCCGTGAACAGGATCTGCACATCGGGCAGCGGTCGCGTGGCATCGCTCTTCAGGAATGCCACCACACCACCGGGCACGTCGGCGGAGAAGCCCCTGCCCGTGAGGTAGGTCTTCATGAAATCGAGGCCGATCCGATCGGCTCGCATCATGCGGAAGAAGGGTCCCGGCGTCTTTCGGCTATACATCAGGATGACCGAGACATGATCCTGCAGGTTCAGGCCTACTTGCGGACTGCCCACCACCGTCTGAACTCCGAGGCGCGCCAGCTCGGCGGGGTCGCCTATGCCTGAAAGCATCAGCAATTGCGGGGTGTTTATGACGCCGCCCGCGAGTATGACTTCGCGCCGGGCCAGGGCCTTCAAGGCCGTACCGCCGCGCGTGTATTCGATGCCCGAGGCGCGGCCGCCCTCGATCAGGATGCGGCTGGCAAGGGCTTCGGTCTCGACCTTGAGGCCGGCACGTTTCATGGCAGGGCGAAGATAGGCAGTCGCCGTACTGGCGCGGCGGCCTTTCTCGATCGTCATCTGAAGACGGCCGAAGCCTTCCTGCACTTCGCCATTATAGTCGTCAGTCTGCGGAAAGCCCGCCGTGCGGCTTGCCTCCGCGAAGGCCTCGATCAGTTCGTCCTTGTATTTGCAGAGTTGGGTGTTCAGCGGGCCATTTCCGCCGCGATAGGTATTGGCGCCCCCCTCCCAGCGTTCGGACTTGCGGAAATACGGCAGGACCTTCTCGTATGACCAGCCGGCCAGGCCCTGGGAAGCCCAGCGATCGTAGTCGCCGCGGTTGCCACGCACATAGGCCATGGCATTGGTGGAGGACGATCCGCCAATCACCTTGCCGCGCGCGCATTCCACCCGGCGGTTTCCGACATTGGCCTCGGGCTCGCAGAAATACATCCAGTCATGGCGGCGCTCGACGAGGATCTTGCCCCAGCCGAGCGGAATGTGGATCATCGGGTCGCGGTCCCAACCGCCCGCTTCAAGGAGGAGGACTGTCGTCTTGCCGTCCTCGGTCAGCCGGTTGGCCAGCGTGCAACCAGCCGAGCCTGCGCCAACGATCACATAGTCGAAACTCGCAGGTGCAGGCATTGAGTCACTCTCGGTGGGCCCGCGCGGCTTGATCGACGCGCCGGAATTCTGACATGGTGAAAGTCAACCACCGCAGGACATGGTTGTCAACCAGATGGTTCTGGCTTAACAGATGGTTCTCGCTTAATATGGTTGCGATTGGTTGATGAATATTGGAGCAGTTGCATTGTCAGTCACCGGCACCCAGGACGCGGGATCCCCTGACACGTCCAGCATTATCGCCGCCATCCGGCAGTTGCGGGAGACGGGCGGCGGACTTCCGTCCGAGCGTGAGCTGGCGGGAAAGCTGAACGTGAAGCGGCACCAGCTGCGCAAGGCGCTCGACCAGTTGCGGAAGTCGGGCGACATCGAGCCGTCGCGGCGCGCTGCCGCCACCCGGCAGCCGCGCCACAACGAAGACCTTGTGCGGGTGACCAACCCGCTCGAAGTGATCGAAATGCGGCTCATTCTCGAGCCGAGCTTCGCAAGGCTCGCCTCGCTCAGGGCTTCCTCGCTCGACATTGCGCAGATCACCCAATGGTCCACGACACGGGCCGACGACAAGCCGGACGAAGTGGACCTCAACTTCCACCTCGCCGTGGCGGCGGCGGCGCGCAACCATCTGGCCCATGACCTTTTCGTCATGCTGCGGCAGATCGGCGTCGATGCCCGCATGAGGGTGGCGCGCGCCACCCCTGCCACCTGCCCCACGCGGATTGCCCAGCGCGACCAGGAGCACCAGCGCATCGCCGAGGCCATTGCATCGCGCGATCCGGAAGCTGCCGAAGCCGCCATGCGGGCTCATCTTCTGCTGGTGCAGCGCCGCATCATCGAACGCTCCAACGCCGGGCTTGCAGCGGCGTGAGCGCTTGACACGCCACTTCGATATTCTCGTCATTGGCGGGGGCTCGGCAGGCTGTGTTGTCGCGAGCCGGTTGAGCGAAGACCCGTCCTGTACCGTGGGGCTGCTCGAAGCTGGACACACGGCAGCAGACCCGGACATCGCCGATCCGTTGAAGTGGACAGCATTGCAGGGCCGAATCTATGACAAGGACTACAGGACGGAGCCGCAACCTTTCACCGCCAACCGGGTTCATTCCTGGGCGCGTGGGCGGCTGCTCGGCGGCTCCATCTGCATCAATGCCATGGCCCATGTGCGCGGTCATCCGGATGATTTCGATTCCTGGGCTGAAGCTGGCGGCACACGCTGGTCCTATGAAGGCCTGCTCGACGGCTTCAGGCGATCTGAGGATTTTTCCGGTCCCCTCACGCCCGCGCGGGGCAAGGGCGGTCCACTTCCCGTATACCTTCCCGACGCCGAGGTGAGCCCGGTGGTGCGCGCCTATATGGCGGCAGGCGAGGTACTCGGCGTGCCGCGCCTCGCCGACCACAACGGACACGAACTTGCGGGGGTCTCTCCCAACTCACTCAACATCCGGGATGGGCGCCGTGTCACGGTGGCGGATGCCTACCTGACGCCTGACGTGCTGAGCAGGCCGAACCTTTCGCTGCTGCTTGGATGCGAAGTGGAACAGCTGACATTCGATGGTCAACGAGCAACCGGTGTGCTCGCCGTGCAGGGCAATGAGACCGTCGTGTTACGGGCAGACAGGATCGTGCTGTGTGCGGGAGCAATCGATACGCCCCTGTTGCTGATGCGCTCGGGGATCGGTGAGCGCTCAGTGCTTGCCAATGCCGGAATAGACTGCCGTCACGCACTTCCCAGCGTCGGGAGAAACCTGCAGGATCACATGCTCGCGCTCGGCAATGTCTACGCCGCACGAAAGCCCGTACCGCCGTCGCAGCTTCAGCATTCGGAATCGCTGATGTATCTGCACAGCGATGACATCACGCGGGCAAGGGGCGCGCCCGACATCGTACTGGCCTGCGTGGTGGCACCTTCGGTCACGAACCAGTTCACGGCACCCGCGTATGGCAGCGCCTACACCATCCTGTGTGGCGTGACGCACCCGACGAGCCGTGGATCGATCACCCCGACCGGTCCGGGGCGAACCGACCCACCACTCATCGACCCGCATTGCAACGAAACCGAACACGACCGCGTGACATTCCGCAAGGCGCTGAAGACCGCAAGGCTTGTGGGGCACCACGCAGCATTGGACGCGTGGCGCGACCATGAGTTTCTGCCCGGCGACGGCGTGTCGAGTGATGATGATCTTGATGCATTCATCGCCCGCAGCGCGTCCACCCATCATCACCCCGCCGGAACCTGCCGGATGGGGACAGGCGGAGACGCGGTAGTGGATGCCGAACTCGCTGTACATGGCGTGCCGGGGCTGAATGTGGTCGATGCCTCGGTGTTTCCATCTCTTACCACGGGGCCGATCCATGCAGCTGTGATCGCGGTCGCGGAGACCTGGTGCGACATGACCCGGAATGGGAAGGTCAACTGAAAGCGGGACTGAAGAGCCTCACAAGGTCGCTCAAGCGGCGGACGGCATGGTCGACGTCATCGCCAATCCATACTTCTGGCGAATAGCCCGCGACGACGAGGCCCGCGGCACGGGCTGACCGAATGCCGGTGCGGCTGTCCTCTACGGCGAGTATCTGCTGACCGGCCAAACCAAGTCTGCGGCAAGCCTCGGCATATGGCAGGGGATCGGGCTTCCCGGCAGCGACGTCATTGAGACTGATCGAAAATTCGATGCAATCGAGGATACCGAGAGAGTCGAGATTGGCATCGACAATCTTCCGGCCGGAGTTGGAAACGCAAGCCTGCCGAACGCCCATCTTGTTCAGTATACGGATGGTTTCGGCGGCACCTGGAATTGCGCCAAGCTCGTCGCGGTGTTCGGCGTAGTAGGATTCGATATCGGCAAGCCATCGTTCCTGGTCGAGCGTTGGCGGCAAGCGGTGGCGGAGTGCTATCCACACGTCGCCCATGTGTATCCCGCGAAATGCCTGTTCTGGAAGGTCGGTCAGGTCGACGCCATGGTCAAGGCTTGCGGCAACGAGTGCGCGATGGTGCAGCGGTTCACTGTCCACCAGCGTTCCGTCGATGTCCCATGCGACAGCGAGAAGCGTCATTGTGTCCCCGCAGATTTCGCAGACAGGCGATGATAGAGTTCGCGGAAGCGCTTGTATCCCGCGTGATAGACGTCTGCCTTGCTACGATCCGGCTCCAGCCGGTCGAGGCGGGTGACAAAGCGGTTCACGCCGGACCAGTCATCGGTGAGTCCCGCGCCAACCGCTGCCGTCCACGCCGCGCCAAGGCAGGAACCGGGATGACCGGCGAGCCGCTGAACAGGCTGCTGCAACACGTCGGCGACGATCTGCATCCAGACCCGGCTGTTGGAGCCACCGTCAGACACCACGTAGTTCTCGGTACGATGGCCCATGTCGTTCAGCACTTCGATGTGATGGACGATGGCATAGGCATAGGCTTCGAGCATCGCGCGCCACAGGTGCCCCATGCCATGCGAAAAGGTGAGACCCTCGAACACGCCGCGCGCGCCCGCATCATGGATCGGCGTCTTCTCGCCAAGGAAATACGGCAGGATGGTGAGGCCGTCGCAGCCAGCCGGAACTTTCTCGGCAAGCGTATCAAGATATTGGTGGACCGTCAGACCGAGATTGGCGGCGGCCTGCGCTTCCAGCCCTGCGAAGGTGTTGGCGAACCAGTTAAGACCGGAACCTCCGGTCGACATGCAGCCATTGGGCATGAAGAGCCCCGGCACCAGATGATAATCGAGAAACATGCGCGGGTCAGGCGCCACGCGATCCGTGGCGATCAGCACATCGACGGAGCCTCCAAATTTCAGCAGCACATCACCCGGATTGACGATGCCGGCCCCGAGTGCCGACGCAATCAGGTCCGCTGCACCTCCGACGACGGGCGTGCCTTCTGCAAGTCCGGTGGACTCGGAGGCCTCGGCGGTGATGTGGCCCAGCACCTCAGGCGACACGGACTTGCGCGGGATTGCATGTCTCGGCACCCGCGCGAAGGCAACGAGGCTGTCATCGATCTGGCCCGTTGCGACATCGACGAAGCCTGCTTCCAATGCCCAGTTCTGTTCGATGGCCTTTTCGCCTGTCAGCCGCCAGTTGACATAGTCATAAGAGCCGAAGACTGTGGCGACGCGGGCATGAATGTGTGGCTCGTTCTGCTCGATCCAGCGGAGCTTGGCGCCAACGAGCTGCTGGTTGATGCCGTTGCCCGCCTTGGCGATGAATGCGGCCTCGTCCCATTCGCTGCGCAGTTCCGCCACCTGTTTGCCGCAACGCCCGTCGCTCTGCTGGATGCTTGGCCGAAGGATCCGATCCATGTCATCGAGCAGCACGACAGCGGGAAGCATTCCGGTGACGCCGACGGCCGCAATCGCACCCGCTTCGATGCCGGCGGACCGCAGCAGTTCCTGGGTGATCGCGCAGACATTGCTCCACCACTGCTGCGGGTCTTCCTCGGCCCAGCCGGGATGGGGCGCGTGAAGTGTGACGGGCCGCGAGGCAACGCCCGCGATCCGTCCCGGCAGTTCGATCAGGATGCCGATGGTCGATGTGGTACCGATGTCGAGACCGAGAACATACGCCATGTGATATCAGCGCAACGTCTCAACGCGTTCCATGAAGCGCTTCACGCGGGCGCCATCGACCGCGTTCCAGGTGATGCCATCGACCTTGAAATGCGTACCGATGATGACACCGCTCGCCAGTGCCAACGTGCTTTTTACGTTTTCCATGTTGACGCCAGTGTTGGCAAAGACCGGAACGTCGCGCACGGTGGAGCAGACTTTCTGCAACTGCGATTCATCCGCAGGCTCACCCGTGACCGGACCCGACACGAGAATGGCATCAGCAAGCGAGGAGAACACAGCGCTCCGGGCGCGGAGCTCGATGGGGCGCTGGTCGAGCGAATGCGCAAACTCGGCATTGATGTTGAACAGCAGCTTCATGTCGCTGCGGCCCAGATTGCGGCGAAGCCTGGCGGCTGCGCCCGCGTCGGGTGCCCAGATGCCCATGTCGGAGGCGAAGACGCCGGTGAAGATTTCGCGCACGAAACTCGCGCCTGTCGCAGCACCGATCGCAACGCTGGCGCTCGGATCCCACAGGTAATTGATGCCGAAGGGCACCTTCAGCATGGGCTTCACGGCCTGCACCACGGCGGTCATCGCGGCCACAGCCTCGGCGGTTGCCTTGAACGCATAGGGACGGTCATTCTCGTTGCCGAACATGATCGAGTCGACGCCACCCGCCTGAAGCTGTTCGATATCGCGCGCAACATCTTCAATCAGCTTGTCCATGCCGCCATCGGCATTGAAGAGTGGCGTTCCAGGCAAGGCCCCGATATGGGCCATGGCAATCACGACCTTCTTCTTCGCACCAAAAAATTCAAACACCATCGTCCCATTCCTTCCGATTATTGAATTGCTGGTTGTTCAGTCCGTGTCCGTCACGATGTCCACACGCACATTTGCGTCTGCAAGCGCCTTGGCGATCTGCGGAGGTGGAGCGGCGTCGGTGATCAGGATGTCAAAACCATCAAGCGGCGCGATGTGGACCAGCGACATGCGCTCGAACTTGGAGGCATCGCAGAGTACCACCTTCATGCTGGAGCGCCGAAGATAGACGCGCTTCATGTCAACGTCCTCGAACGAGTAGTCGAATATCCCGCTTGTCGTCATGCCCGACACGCCGACGAAGGCGATGTCGAACCACAAGTCCTGGAACTGCTCGACCGCGGTACGTCCGCCGATCGACATTTCATCGCGGCGCATGCGCCCGCCGGGCAGATAGACCTCGGCGGTGTGGGCGGCGAGATCGGCGGCGATGCGCACGCTGTTGGTGAATATTTTCGCCTGACTTTCGCCATGGAGCTGCCTCGCCAGCAACAGCGTGGTGGAACCGACATCGAGTGCTATGGTCTTGCAGCCTGCGGCAAGCCGCGCAGCCGCCGCGGCAATGCGCTGCTTCGCCTCGTACTGGCGTTGCAGTCGCGCCTCGAACAAGGGTTCGTCGCGGTCGATCACCGTGCGCCGGTGTTTGCCGGTATCAACGGCGCCGCCGTGAATGCGCGTCAGCCGGCCTTCCTTTTCGAGGTCGACCAGATCACGGCGGATGGTCATTTCGGACACGCGGAGATCCCGCGCAAGCATGCCGACCTGCACCGTGCCCACCGAGGCCAGCTTGCTCAAGATGTGAATGTGACGTTGCTGCGCCAGGGGACGGAACCCAGCAGACGAATGCCGTTCCGGAAGCCGGATCGGCATTCCCCGTTCGCCCTGCCTTTTGACCATCTGCAACATCCTCCAGGCTCGCCTTGTTGCCGGACCGGAAGCTCATCCATAACAAGGATTCGCACAAATTCAAACATCATCCCTCTTGTGTTGTGCGATTTTGTGGACTTATACTCATGGCAATCTTGCGAGGTGCCGCCTTTGCCGAGTTCGCCAACCTTCCCTGAACTTGCCGGAAAACGAGCAATCGTGACCGGCGCCGCCACGGGCATCGGCCGGGCGATTGCCGTGGCGCTGGCTCGGCAGGATGTTCGGGTGGCGATCTGTGACATCAACCTCGAAGCGGCACAGAGGGCTGCTGCGGACATCAAAGGCTCCATTGCCGTGGAGATCGACGTCACCAAGCGCGCCAGCGTGGAAACGGCCTTTTCAAAAGTTCAAAGCCAGTTCGGAAGCTACGACATCCTGATCGCCAACGCAGGTGTTTCGACCATGCAGCACGCGGTCGACCTCACTGACGAGGAATGGGACTTCAACTTCGCGGTCAATGCCCGCGGCATCTTCCTCGCCAACCAGATCGCAGCACGCTGTTTCCTGTCACAAGGTTCTGGCGTCATCGTCAACACGGCATCGCTGGCGGGAAAGGTGGGAGCGCCGTTGCTCGCACATTATTCGGCCAGCAAGTTCGCCGTGCTGGGCTGGACGCAAGGGCTGGCCCGCGAGTTGGCCCCCAAGGGAATCCGCGTCAATGCCGTCTGCCCCGGCTTCGTCAAGACCGGCATGCAGTCGCGCGAGATCGAATGGGAGGCACAGCTTCGCGGCATCACGCCCGAGCAGGTCTTCAACGAGTATGTGGCGCAGACACCGCTTGGCCGCATCGAGACGCCGGAAGACGTGGCGGACGTGGTTGTGTTCCTGTGCTCCGACAGTGCCCGCTTCATGACTGGCCAGGGGGTCAATGTCACGGGTGGCGTCAGGATGGATTGACGCCGCCATGAAAAGATTCGCCAAGGCCGTAATCCCGCACATCATCCTGACAGTGTTTTCACTGGCCATCCTGATGCCGCTGATCTGGCTGCTGCGCGTGAGCCTGACCGACCGCCTGACGGCCTACAAGATTCCGCCCGAGGTCGGCACGCTGGGCCTGATGAACTACTATGAAATCTTCGAGCGCTATGCCTTCGTCAGCTGGTTCTTGAACAGCCTGCTGATCGCGCTGCTGGCGACCGCCATCTCGCTGCCTCTCGCCACCGCCATGGCCTATGCCTTTGCGCGCTTCAACACCGGCGGCTCCCTGCTCCGACTCGGCGTTCTGGCGAGCCAGATGCTGCCGCCCATCATCATCGTGCTGCCGCTCTTCGGCGTCTTCCTGTTCGCCGGGATGCTGCAGAGCCACGCGGCGCTTGTCGTTGCGCACATCACCATCGCGCTGCCGTTTCTCACATGGCTCCTCGTCTCGTTCTTCGAGGGCGACGTCACCCGGCTGGAAGAGGCTGCACGCGTCGATGGCGCCACGCGGTGGCAGGCGTTCCGGCTGATCGCGGTTCCGGTCGCCGCGCCCGGTATTCTTGCCGCGGGCCTCCTGGGCTTCATCCTGAGCTGGAACGAATTCCTGTTCGCGCTGGTGCTGTCTGGCCCCAGCTCGCAGACCTTGCCCGTCGGTCTCGCCAGCCTTGAAACCCATGCCGGCGTTGAAATCGCGCCGCTTGCGGCCGCAACCGTCGTGTCACTGCTTCCCGTCTTCGCGCTGCTGCCGTTCCTGCGCAAACATCTCATCAAGGGACTGTCACTTGGAGCCCTCAAGTGAACAGCATTTACACACCGGGCTAACGAGGGAGACGAAAATGCTGAGAAGGCTTCTGTTTGGTGTTGCGCTTGCTGCCGGACTATCGGCGCCAGCTTCTGCCGAGACCGTCACCATCCTGATGGAGGGGGTTCCCGATACCGAGTACGTCAAGACCCTGGTGCCGGAGTTCACCAAGGAGACTGGAATCGAGGTCAATCTCGAGGTCGTCAACTATGCCGAGATGCACACCAAGCTGGTGCCCCAGCTGGTGGCTGGAAAGGGCAGCTATTCTGCCCTCGTCGTCGACTTCTACTGGGTCGGCGAATTCACCAAGGCCGGCTGGCTGCTGCCGCTGGACGAGCGCATCGCCACGGACAAGTTCGACACCTCGGTCTATGTGCCGAAGATGATGGACCTCGTCGGCAAGGTCGATGGCGTCACCTACATGCTGCCCTTCTACAACTACGCGATGGGCCTGCTGTACCGGAAGGACCTGCTGGCCGACGCCAAGAACCAGGCCGACTTCAAGGCCAAGTACGGCATGGACCTGGGCGTTCCCAAGACATGGGACGAGTATCTGAAGCAGGTCGTGTTCTTCACCAAGGACGGCATGCATGGCGTGGTGAACCAGGGCCTTCGCCCCGACCCGATCGCCATGGAATGGTCGAACTATCTCTTCGCCAATGGCGGTGAGTATCATGACGCCAACTGGAAGGCGACGCTGAACACCGAGGCGGGCGTGAAGGCGGTCGAGCAATATGCGACCAACATCGCGAAATATGGCCCACTGGGCGCTGCAAGCTTCTCCTTCGATGAAGCCTTCAACGTGATGGCGCAGGGCAAGGCCTACAGCTACATCACCTACAACTTCTTCCGCGCCGGAATCGACGATCCCTCGAAGTCGTCCGTCGTCGGCAATGTCGAGATCATGGCGGTTCCCGGCCCGACGCCGGAACAGGGCGGCAGTCTCAACGGTGCATGGGGCTGGGCCATCCCGAAATCCAGCCCGAACCCCGATGCGGCCTGGACCTTCCTCAAGTGGGTCGAATCGCATGAGATCGCGAAGAAGCGCGCCCTGCAGGGCGGCTCGCCGACCCGCACCGACGTGTTCGACGATCCGGAAGTGAATGCCAAGTACCCCTACTCGCAGGCCCTGAAGCAGATGCTGCTGACCAGCCATAACTTCCCGGTCTTCACCTATACGCCCCAGCTCGTCGAAGTGCTGGGCCGCGAACTGAGCCTTGCGGTGGCCGGAGAGAAATCTCCCGCCGATGCGCTGGCCACAGTCGAGACCGAAATGACCGAACTTGCAACGAAGGACGGCAAGATCAAGTAAAGCTGATTGCCGAAACGACCGACATGAACCAGCATCAAACGATCGAGTCTGCCGACAGAAAGTTCGGCTGGTTCATGTCGGCGCCTACCCTGGCCCTCCTGCTTGCCGTCATCCTGTTTCCGGTTTTCTGGGCGCTATTCACCAGCGTCCACGACTACACGCTGATCGCGCCCAACTTCGATACTTTCACGGGCGCCCAGAACTACGTCTCAGCACTTCAGGACGCGGAATTCCGTCACAGCCTGTGGATCACCGCCTTCTTCGTGTTCGTCGTGGTGCTGATCGAATTCGTCATCGGCTTCGGCGTGGCATTGATGCTGAACAGTGTCGAGCGCTTCAAGCCGATCTACTACGGCATCCTGCTCTGCCCGCTCCTGATGAACCCGGTCATCGTCGGGTTGATCTGGCGCATGTTCCTGCACCCATCGCTGGGGATCGTGAATTACCTTCTGAGTGTCGCCTCCATCGCGCCGGTGAACTGGCTGGGGAGCACAAAGGTCGCGATGTGGACCATCGTGATGGTCGACATCTGGCACCAGGTGTCATTCATGATCGTGCTTCTGCTGGCGGGGCTCTCCGCTCTTCCGAAGGAGCCCTATGAGGCGGCGCGCGTCGATGGCGCGGGCACCTTCAAGGCCTTCCGCCACATCACGCTGCCGTTGATGTGGCCCGTCATCATCGTGACGCTCTTGATCCGTCTGATCTTCGCGGTGAAGACCTATGACCTCGTCTACATCATGACGCGCGGCGGGCCGGGCACAGCGACTGACCTTGCCAGCTACTTCATCTATCGAAAGGCTTTCGTCAGCCTGCATGTCGGTGAAGCATCGGCGATGGCCGCCATTCTTCTGGCGCTGGTCCTGCTCCTGACATCCTACCTCTACCGCTACATGCGGAACCTCACCTGACGCCTCACGATTACCAGAAGGCCACCATGGCATCGATCACGCTCAAAGATATCAACAAGACCTACCCGAATGGTGTCTCTGCCGTGCGTGCCGTATCGCTCGACATCAAGGATGGCGAGTTCATGATCCTGCTCGGGCCTTCAGGCTGCGGCAAGTCGACGACGCTGCGGATGATCGCAGGCCTTGAGTCCATCACCTCGGGCGATCTGATGATCGGCCCCAATCGCGTCAACGACGTCGACCCGGCGCAGCGCGATATTGCCATCGTGTTCCAGAACTACGCGCTCTATCCGCACATGACGGTTGTCGACAATCTCTCCTTCGGCCTCAAGCTGCGCGGAGTGGAGGCGAGCGAGATTGCCAAGCGCGTCAAGCGTACCGCTGAAATGCTCGGCATCCAGCCGCTCTTCGACCGCAAGCCCTCGCAGCTTTCGGGCGGGCAGCGCCAGCGCGTAGCGCTCGGGCGCGCATTGGTGCGCGAACCGCAGGCCTTCCTTCTCGACGAGCCGCTGTCCAATCTCGATGCCACGCTCCGCGCGGCCATGCGAACCGAACTCATCAAGCTTCACCGCAATCTCGGCACGACGATCGTTCATGTAACGCATGACCAGGTCGAGGCCATGACGATGGGGGAGCGGATCTGCATCATGAAGGATGGCGAGATCGTGCAGGTGGGCCACCCGATGGATGTCTACCGCAATCCGGTGAACACCTTCGTTGCCGGCTTTCTCGCCAGCCCGCCGATGAACCTGCTGGGCGGGCGGCTGGAAGCTGTTGGCGACGAAAGTGTCAAAGTCCACTCCGGCAGCATCGCCTTCACCATTCCCGCAGCAATGGCCAAAGGTTTCATCAGCCACGCCGGAAAGCCTGTGACGCTTGGCTTGCGGCCCGAGGATTTCTATCTGACGGCCGAGTCCGCAAGGCATACCGCACCGGTCGGCGTCGAGGTGATCACGACCGAGGTGCTGGGGCCAGAGGTCATCCTCGTGGCCAGCACCGGAGGAGAGAATGCTGCTGAAATCCAGGTGCGCATGCCGCGGGACTTCCGCGCCTCACCCGGCGAAAAGGTGATGCTGCATTTCGACCTGAGCCAGATCCAGATCTTCGACATCACGACGACGCGCGCCTTGCCGCGCGTGGCGTAACCGCAGGGGCCACTTCCGGAGACTGCGCTCCGCTTGTAGGATGGGCGCTCTTGCTTACCGCAATATCCCGGAGTGAATGACCATGCCACGCATCAATGCCGACCTTGTCCTCCGGAATGGCACTGTCTGGTGCGGTCATGACGATCCCCATGCGGAAGCCGTCGCGGTCTGGCAAGGACGCATTCTGGCAACCGGTTCATCGGACGATATCAGTGAGCTGATCGGACCCTCCACGACGGTGATCGATCTCGAAGGCCGGCTCGCAACGCCCGGTCTCAACGACAGCCATCTTCATCTCTCGTCCGTGGGCTTGCTCTCGTCATGGGTGGATGCACGGCCGGCAGCGGCACCGACGGTCAGCGGATTGATGGATGCGCTCCGGCAGCGGGCGAACACGCTTGCACCCGGCCAGTGGGTTCTGGCGCGTGGCTATGACCAGACCAAGCTCGACGTGAAGCGCCATCCGTTCCGCGAGGAACTCGATGCGGCGATTCCCGATCATCCCGTGATGCTGGTTCGCACCTGCGGGCATGTCGCCATCTGCAATTCGAAAGCGCTGGCGCTGGCGGGCATCGATGAAGCCACGGCCACGCCGCCCGGAAGCCTGATCGAAAAGCAGAACGGCAAGCTCACCGGCCTTCTTGCAGAGAACGCGATGGAACGGGTCTATGCCGCGCATCCGGCCGCGAGCGAGGACGACCTCGTGGCGGCGATCGAAAGAGGCGGCAAGGTCCTGCTGTCATATGGCATCACCTCCTGCATGGACGCTGCGGTGGGGATGACGGCGGGCTTCACCGAAATCGCCGCCTATCACCGCGCCAAGCGCGAGGGACGGCTGCCGGTCCGCGCCTGGCTGACGCTGCTGGGCGACCCCGGACGCTCGATCGTGCCGCAGTGCCACGCGGCGGGGCTTATCTCGGGCACGGGCGACGACATGCTGATGATCGGTGCCGTGAAGATATTCCTCGACGGTTCAGCCGGCGGGCGCACCGCCTGGATGTCGAAACCCTATCTGGGCGATGACCAGACCACGGGCGTGCGGATGCTCAATGACAACGAGTTGACGGACCTCGTGCTGGACTATCACGGCAAAGGCTATCAGCTCGCCTGCCATGCCATCGGAGACGCGGCGATCGAACAATTGATCACCTCATACGAACGCGCCCTTGAAGCCATGCCAGACCCTGACCGCCGTCACCGCATCGAGCATTGCGGCTTCTCGACCGATGCCCAGCACCAGCGCATGGTGAAGGCCGGGATCTACCCTTGTCCGCAGCAGGTCTTCGTATATGACTTCGGAGATGCCTATCTTTCGGTGCTGGGCGAAGAGCGTGGACATCCGAGCTATCCCATGAAGACCTGGATGGACCTCGGCCTCAAGCCGTCGACGGGAAGCGACGCGCCGGTCTGCGACCCCAATCCGCTTCCGAACATCTATTCGATGCTGACGCGCAAGACCTGGAAGGGCACCGTGATGGATGAGCGCCAGCGTATCACGCTGCCTCAGGCGTTGCAGGCCTATACCGAACACGGCGCCTTCTCGCAGAAGCGGGAGGCGCGGAAAGGGCGGCTGGTGCCGGGGCAACTGGCGGACATTGCGGTCTTCTCGCGCAACCTGTTCAAAGCCACGCCCGAAGAGATACTTGAAGACACGCGCGTCGATCTCACCATTCTCGATGGCAAGGTCGTGCATCAAGCTTGAGACAATCGGGGGGCGGGCTTCCCCTGCGCTGCGATCATGGCGCCCAGCGGCGGCAACCATTGTGCGGCCTCGTGAACAGGCCGAAACCATGCAACCATGGCAACAGGGTCCGGAATGACAGAGAAGGCACGTGGCATCCTGCTGATCATCGCCGCGGTGGGCTTCTTCGGGGCGGTCGATGGCTTCAGCAAGATCCTGATCGAGACGCAGTCCTTCGGTCAGATCATGCTGGCGCGCTATCTCCCGGCCTTCATCGTTCTGATGCTGGTACAGGGTCCGAAGAACTGGAAGGGCCTGTTCCAGACCAATATGCCGGGCCTGCAGATCATCCGCGGCCTGACACCCGCATGCGTGGGCGGACTGATGGTCTTCGCGGTGCGCTACTTGCCGCTTGCGGAGGCAACCGTCATCCTCTTCGCCGGGCCGTTCTTCGTCGTTGCGCTGTCTGGCTGGATGCTGGGCGAGCGGGTCGCCGCATCGAGCTGGATCGGCGTGGCGGTCGGCTTTCTGGCGGTGCTGCTCGTTGCCCGGCCAGGCTTCGATGCGCTCTCCATCTACACGCTGTTTCCAGCCCTCGCTGCGATGTTCTATGCACTGCTCCAGATCTTCTCGCGGAAGCTCGGCGCGGCGGGGGAGAAGGCCCGCACGACACTGGCGTGGACGTTGCTCTGCGGCAGCATCGTGTCGCTCATTCCGGCGCTCATGGACTGGCGGACACCGTCCGCCTTCGACTGGGTCATGCTGCTCTGCCTGGGCGCGACCTTCGGGCTGGGCCAATACTGCCTCACGAGAGCCTTTGCGCTGGCGCCTGCAAACGTGCTGACGCCCTTCACCTATTTCCAGATCCTTTCGGCAGCCGCCTTCGGCGTCGTCGTCTTCCACGATGTTCCCGACATCTGGACGATGGCCGGAATCGCGCTGATCCTTGGTGCTGGAGCCTATGTGTTTGGCCGGAATGCCGTGGGCAAGTCCGCCGCCACGGACTGATCAGGCGGCGCGGCGCTTCAACTCGAGGCCGGCCAGCAACTCGTAGGAGCGCAGCCGCGCCCCGTGGTCATGGATGGCGGAGGCCACCATCAGCTCATCGACGCCGGTGCTTTCCACGAAGTTCTGCAATCCCGCCCTGACCTTCGATGGCGAGCCGACAAAGGAGCACGCCAGCATGCGCGAGGCCTGGGCCTTTTCAGCCGGGGTCCAGTAGGTTTCGATGTCGTCAATCGGTGGCTTGAGATAGCCCCTCGCATTGCGGAACATGTCGGCAAATCGCATCTGGATGGACGTGAACAGCCGTGCGGCTTCCGCATCAGTATCGGCGATGATGACGTTGACGCCCGCCATGGCATGGGACGTCGGGTTGCGTTCGGACGGCTCGAACTTCGCACGATAGATGTCGATGGCCTGGAACAGTGCGTCGGGCGCGAAATGCGAGGCGAAGGCATAGGGGAGGCCCAACATGGCGGCGAGCTGCGCGCCAAAAAGGCTTGAGCCGAGAATCCACAACGGCACATTGGTGCCGGTCCCGGGAACAGCCTGGATCGTCTGTCCCGGCTGCAGGGGCCCAAGCAGGCCTTGCAGTTCAAGCACATCCTGCGGGAAGGTATCGGCGGCTGAATGATCACGCCGCAGCGCCAGCATGGTCTGTCGGTCGGTTCCCGGCGCGCGCCCCAGGCCCAGATCGATGCGGCCGGGATAGAGCGATTCGAGCGTGCCGAACTGTTCCGCTATGACGAGGGGCGCGTGATTGGGAAGCATGATGCCGCCGGCGCCGACACGAATGGTGCTGGTATGCCCCGCGATGTAGCCGATGACGACCGAAGTGGCGGCACTGGCGATGCCGGCCATGTTGTGATGCTCGGCTACCCAATAGCGCCTGTAGCCCAACCGCTCCACGTGGCGGGCAAGCTCGCGGGCATTGTGAAGGGCATCACGCGGCGTGCTTCCCTCGGAAACCGGAACGAGATCGAGAACCGAAAGCTCAACCATGAGACACCCTTCGCGACAGATTCAGTGAATTGACTGGTCAACAGATGGTGGGCCGACTGCTTCACGGCAAGGTGGAGAGACGTTCCAGCATGAGCTGGAAAAACCTGTCCGCATCGATGCGGCCGAGCACGTTGCAATTCTTCCGCCGTCCCGTGACATGCCACCAGTCGACCAGCGTCATGCCGATGGTTTCAGGCGACATGAGTTCGATGGTGACGTTGCATTGCTTCTGCTGGAACAGGTGGGGTGCGAGCAGGAAGCCCGTCACGCAGGCATCGTGTATGGGCCGTGCCTCGGTTGCAAACTTGTGCGAGCCGTAGCGGCGGAAGAAATCCGCCATGTTGGCGGCCTGCACCGCGGTTCTGGTGCCCACGGCCCGCAAGGTGTCGATCCACTCGGGAGTCATCAGGGCGGTATACGTGGAATCGATCGATGCCATGGCCAGCGGCACACCGCTCTCGAAGACCACATGGGCGGCATGGGGATCGACATAGATATTGAACTCAGCGGCAGGCGTTGCATTGCCGCCCTGGAAGAAGCCGCCGCCCATCAGTACCACCTCGCGGATGCGCGGGATGATGCGCGGCTCGAGCGCCATGGCCATTCCCAGGTTGGTCATCGGCCCCAGCGAGCAAACGGTGATCTCGCCTTCCGGCTCCGACATGATCTTGTCGACAAGAAAATTCACGGCGTGCTGGCCTTGCAATGGAGTCACGGGATCAGGCGCTTCCAGCCCGTCGATGCCGGTGGGGCCATGTACATATTCGGCGGTCTTCAGCTTCTTCACCATCGGACCGGGGCAGCCCGCGAAGACCGGCACATCGGGCCGTCCCGCCAGCTCGACGAGTTGAAGCGCGTTGCGCGAGGTGAGTGGGAGCGGCACGTTTCCGCCAACCGTGGTCAATGCCACGACGTCGAGTTCAGCGGGAGAACCGAGTGCAAAGAGCAAGGCAAAGGCGTCATCCTGGCCGGGGTCGGTATCGATGATGATCTTTCGCGCCAATGCTATCTCCCACCTGAAAACGGGGCCTCGTTCTAGGCCTCTGTTGCAGGCGAACATACAGACAGCGACGCATCGGTCAAACCGTGCCATGCGGAGAAAGCGGCGTGGCCATGCCCTTGTCAACATGCCCATTTTCTGAGCAACATTCGCGCTCGTCACGCAGGAGGATCGCACATGCCATCATCATCCAAGGGGGACTTCGACGCCATTCCCATCCTCGACGTCTCGGCCTTTCGCGAAGGCGACGCGGGCGTAAAGGTGATTGCGAACGAACTGCGCGACTATCTCGAAAACATCGGATTCCTCTATATCAAGGGTCACGACGTGCCGCGTGACAGCGTGGAAGCGGTGCGCGCCGAGAGCCGGCGTTTTCATGCGTTGCCGCTCGAGGAAAAACTCAAGCTGAAGATGGACCGCAATTTCCGCGGATACATCCCGATCAATACGTCCACCATCGTCACGTCCTCGGTGGCAAAGGTGACGAAGCCCAACCAGAGCGAATCGCTCATGTTGATGCATGAGGTGGCGGCGGATGATCCTGACGCTCTTGCAAGCAAGCCATTGCAAGGGCCCAACCAGTGGCCCGCTGAAGACCTGCGGCCCGGGTTCAGGCCAGTGATCGAGACCTATGTCGACCAGATGAATGCCCTCGGGCGTCAGATGATGGAGGCGATCACCATCGCGCTCGGCATGCCGAAGGGGTCGATCGCGCCGCACTTCGAAAAGCCGACGACGTTCCTCCGCCTGCTCCATTATCCAACGCAGCGCGAGGAAGACGGACTCTTTGGATCGGCGCCGCATACCGACTATGGCTTCATCACGCTTCTGGCGCAGGACGACGTGGGCGGGCTCGAAGTGAAAAACAAGGCGGAGGAATGGATTCCGGCACCGCCCATTCCGGATACGTTCGTGATGAATGTCGGCGACATTCTTGCGCGCTGGTCGAACGATGTCTTCGTCTCGACACCGCATCGCGTGATCAACCGGTCGTGCAAGGAGCGCTATTCGCAGCCCTTCTTTTTCGATCCTTCCATGGATTCTTTGATCGAGGCATTGCCGTCTTGCGTTTCGGCGCAAAGACCCGCCAAGTACGAGCCGGTGCTCTATGGCGACTACCTGATGGAACGGATCGACAAGAACTACCAGGCCCGCGGCAAGTCTGCCACGGCGGCCTGAACGGCAGAAAGCAAAACATGAGGAGGAACGGCATGACATTCTTTGGATCGCTTTTGAGGGGCGCGGCAATAGCTGCGGTGGCACTGACCTTTGCGGGAACAGCCCAGGCCGCTGAAATCAAGAAATCGCCCGAGGTCGCCGAGACCGGCAAGCTCACCATCGCCAACACGATGGAATACGCGCCCTTCGAATTTGTCGATGAGAACGGCAAGCAGGTCGGCATCAACATCGAACTCGCCGAGGAAGCAGCCAAGATGATGGGTGCAGAGCTTGAAGTGACGCGCATGCCGTTCCCCTCGATGATCCCCGGCCTTGCAGCGGGCCGCTTCAAGATCGCGTGGGAGACATTCTCTGCAACCGAGGAGCGCCTGAAGCAGGTGGACTTCGTGATGTTCATCAAGTCCGGCATCGTCGCCTCGACCACGCCTGACAAGGCCCCCGGGTTCCAGGGGGAGAACAACCTGTGCGGCAAGCGCGTCGGCGTGATCGCGGGTGCCGTATCGGACCAGATCGCGGACCGGCTGAACGAGGAATGCAAGGCCAAGGGCCTGACCGAGCTGACGAAGCAGAACTTCCCGGAAGGCAAGGACATCATCCAGGCACTTCTGTCCGACCGGCTCGACGCAAAGCTCGATGACGCGACCGCCTCGGGCTATTTCGAAGTGACCAGCGGCGGCAAGCTCGTCGTGGTGCCGGGGCTTTATGATGTTGCGCCGCTCGGCGTTGCAGTGCCCAAGGGCGACACGGCCACGGCCGAGATGCTGCGCGCCGCGCTGCAGGCCATGATCGAGAACGGCACCTACAAGACCATCATGGCAAAGTATGGCATGAACTCGGCCATGATCGAAGAGGCCTATATCGTCGACAGCGCCGACAAGATCAGAAAGTAACAGGCAGGAGCGCCCGGCCATGCGACAAGAGCGTGGCCGGGCTCATGATTCTTGCAAGCGCTGACAGGATATGGCGTGACAACAGACAATGCCACGGTGCCGATCGAGCGGCTGGTCGTCGTTCCACGGCGGCAATACGGGTTGTGGATCGGAACGGCCCTAGCGATCCTGCTGCTGTTGCTGGTGGGCAAGGCTCTGGCGACGAACCCGGCCTTCGGCTGGTCCATCGCCGGGGGCTATCTCTTCAATCCCTCGATCCTGCGCGGGCTCGTCAACACGCTGATCCTGACCGTCACCATCATGGCGCTGTCGATCGTGATCGGCACCATCATCGCCATCATGCGGCTGTCGCCCAGCCGCATTCTCAATGCCTTTGCGGGTGTCTACATCTGGTTCTTCCGCGGCACGCCGGCGTTGATCCAGCTCATCTTCTGGTTCAACCTGTCGATTGTCGTGCGCGATATCTCGCTGACCCTGCCGTTCGTGGGCACGGTGTTTTCGGTGAAGACCAACGACTTCATGACGCCGTTCTTTTCAGCCGTTGTCGCCCTGTCGCTGCACGAGGCCGGATACATGGCGGAAATCATCCGCGCCGGAATAAAGTCCGTGCCGAGCGGCCAGACCGAAGCGGCTGGCAGCCTGGGCATGAACCATCGCATGATCCTCAGGCGGATCACCATGCCGCAAGCGATGCGCTTCATCGTGCCTCCCACCGGGAACGAAACCATCAGCCTCCTCAAGATGACCTCGCTCGTGACCTTCATCGCGGTCGACGACCTGCTCTATGCCGCGCAGAGCATCTATGCGCGGACATTCGAGACCATTCCGCTGCTGCTCGTGGTGGCCTTCTGGTATCTCGCCGTCGTGTCGATCATGTCGGTTGCCCAATATTTCATCGAGCGTTACTACGGCCGCAGCGACGCGCGGCAGGAAAGCCCGTTGAATGGCATCTTCCGGCGTGCCTTCACCTTCCGCCGTACACCGCAACCCACATGACGTCGAAAGCGGAGAACCAGCGCCTGTTCGGCGTGCCGGAGAACTCGATGGTCTTCGCGCGCGGCGTGAGGAAGTCCTTCGGGTCCAACGAAGTGCTCAAGGGGATCGACCTCAACGTGCCTGCTGGCTCGGTCGCCTGCATCATTGGCCCGTCGGGGTCTGGCAAGAGCACGTTCCTGCGCTGCATCAACCATCTCGAGGAGGTGAATGGCGGCGTGCTGCTCGTCGATGGCGAGTTCATCGGCTACGACTACCGGAACGGCAAGCTCTATGCCGTGAAGAACAGCCTTCTGTGCCAGCGCCGGGCGGATATCGGCATGGTGTTCCAATCCTTCAACCTGTTCTCGCACATGACGGCACTGGAAAACCTCATCGAGGCGCCAATCATGGTGAAGGGCATGGCACGAGCGGAAGCGCGGGACATGGCACTGGCGCTGCTGGAGCGGGTGGGGCTGGCCGAGAAGGCCAATGCCTACCCGAGGCAGCTTTCAGGCGGGCAGCAGCAGCGCGTGGCGATTGCCCGCGCATTGGCGATGAAGCCCAAGGTGCTGCTGTTCGACGAGCCGACATCAGCACTCGATCCGGAGCTCGTGGGCGAAGTGCTCGTCGTCATGCGGGCTCTGGCCACCAGCGGCATGACGATGGTGGTGGTGACGCACGAAATCGGATTTGCCCGCGAGGTGGGCGACCAGCTGATCTTCATGGACCAGGGACTCGTGGTCGAGTCGGGGCATCCGCGCGAAGTGATCGCCAACCCGGCGTCACCCCGCACGAGGGACTTCCTCTCCCGCGTGCTGTGAACAATTTGGAACAGCCACCAACGCGAACACGTTGCAATCCAGGTCCGGAATCACGTAGTTAGTCCTCCCATTCGGGTTGGAGATCGGAAATGCGCGAAGCGCGGGTGAAACGGCGGCTTGCTGCGATCATGGCGGCGGATGTCGTTGGTTTCAGCCGCCTGATCGAGGCCAACGAGGAAGGCACGCTCAAAGCCTTGCGGCAGCACCAGCGCAAGTTCTTCGAGCCGTTGGTGGCCCAGCATGAAGGCCATCTGTTCAAGAACATGGGCGAGGGTTTTCTCGTGGAGTTCGGCAGCGCCTTCAACGCCGCACAATGCGCCATCGCCATCCAGCGCGGACTGGCGGGCCGCAATTCCGGGGTGCCGGAAGACCGGCACATCAAGCTGCGGATCGGGATCAACCTCGGCGATGTGATCGTGCAGGGCGAGGACTATTTCGGGGACGACGTCAACATGGCGTCGCGCCTTGTGGGGCTGGCGCAACCAGGCGGCATCGCGTGTTCGGCCGGAATCCGCAACCAGATCGGCCAGAAGCTTGACGTAGCGTTTCTCGACCAGGGCGAGAAGACGGTCAAGAACATCTCGCAGCCCGTGCATGTCTATCTCATCAATCTGCAGGATGGCCCTTCCGCAGACATGCCGCCGCAGCAGGCGGGGCCTCAGCCGAGGTTTCGTTCCGGCAAGCCTTCCGTCGCCGTGCTGCCCTTTGCCAACATGAGCGGAGAGCCGGAACAGGAGTATTTCTCCGACGGCATTACCGAAGACATCATCACCGATCTCTCGAAAGTGTCGGACCTCTTCGTGCTCAGCCGCAACACGGTGTTCCGCTACAAGGGCAAGCCCGTCAACATGGAGCAGATCGCAAACGATCTCGGCGTAGCCTATCTGCTGCACGGCAGCGTCCGCAAGGCCGGTTCGAAGGTCCGCATCACGGCGCAACTCATCGAGGGCGCCAGCGGCGGACATGTGTGGGCCGATCGCTATGACCGTGACATGACCGACATCTTCGACCTTCAGGACGACATCACCAAAACCATCGTCGATCAACTCAAGGTCAAGCTGCTGCCGCGCGAGCGCAAGGCGATCGAACTGGCGCCGACGCGCAACGTGGAAGCCTATACCTATTACCTCCGGGGCCGCGAGAATTTCCATCGCGGCACGCGCAATCACTACCTGCTCGCCAAGCGCATGTTTGCCAAGGCCATCGAACTCGATCCGAACTATGCGCGCGCCTATGCGGGTCTCGCGGATTGTGACGCCTTCCTCTACATGGACTACAGCGAGGACGTCGCGGCGGACGTGCTGAAAAACAGCGAGAAGGCGTTGGCACTCCAGGAGGACCTCGTCGAGGCGCTGGCGTCTCGTGGTCTGGCGCTATCGGTGGCGCGCCGGTATCAGGAGGCGGAACGCGAGTTCGAACGCGCCACGGCGCAGGACCCCAACCAGTTCGAAGTTCACTTCTTCCATGGCCGGTCTTGCTACGCTCAAGGCAAGCTGGAAAGGACGGCGCAGCTTTGGGAACGCGCCGCCGAGATCAAGCCCGACGACTATCAGGCGCTCATCCTGCTCAATCAGGTTTATACCTCGCTCGGAAAGCCCGACGACGCCAGGCGCGCGGCAGTGAGCGGCATCGAGCGGGCGGAACGGGCGTTTGCAAGAAACCTCGACAATCCGCGCCCTGCCTACTTCATCGCGACGGCGGCCGCCAAGCTGGGTGAATCCGGGCGGGCCCAAGACTGGGCAAGGCGTGCGCTTGCCATCGCGCCCGACGATTATCTCACGCTCTACAATATCGCCTGCTTCTACAGCGTCAGCGGGCAGATCGATCAGGCCTTCGACCTGCTTGCGAGGCTGCTTCCTCTCAGCAATGCCGAGATGCGGGACTGGATCCTCCACGATTCGGATCTTGATCCGCTGCATGACGATCTGCGATGGGAGCAGGTCAGGTCAGTGGCGGCACCCGCCATCTGAATTCTGGCGGCGTTTGCAACGGCCCTCCCTTCACGCAAGTTTGTCTTCGCGTTAACCTGTGTGGATCAAACGTTCGGACAACATCGGCGATTTGGCCTGCCAGCCGGAATTTGCCGCGACTTCTCCGCAATGGAATGCTAGCGACATCTCCACCAAGGCTTCGCGATCATCCGCGGCCAGAAAGATGACCTCTGACAAACTCCGTTTCCTCACCGGTGCAGCCCGCCTCCTGGGTGTCCCGGCTCGCAGCGTACCGCCATCCCAGCAACCGCCGCGCCATCATCGAAGTGGCAGTCACCGCCATTCCTTTCGTGGCCCTGTGGGTCATGATGGCCTTCCTTGCCCAGTACAGCCTGTGGCTGGTGCTGCTGCTGGCGGTTCCAACGGCGGGCTTCATGGTGCGCCTGTTCATGATCCAGCACGATTGCGGCCACGGGGCGATGTTCTCGTCGCGGCGTGTCAATGACTGGGTCGGCCGCATCCTCGGCGTAATCACGCTGACACCCTACGACTTCTGGCGCCAGTCGCACGCCCTGCATCATGCGGGCTCCGGCAATCTCGACCGCCGAGGAGTTGGCGACATCGATACGCTGACCGTCAGGGAGTATCAGGCCCGAGGGCTTCTGGGCCGTCTGGCCTACAGGATCTACCGGCACCCGCTGGTCTTGTTCGGCGTGGGGCCGGCCTATCTCTTCATTGTGCGAAATCGCGTGCCGTTCGGAGTGAAGGGGTCGGGCGCCATGCCGTGGACGAGCACCATGCTCACCAATCTCGCGATCATCACCCTGTCGGCGCTGATGATCTATCTGGTGGGCCTGGGCAGCTTCCTTCTCATTCACGTTCCCGTGGTTCTCATCGGCGCTTCGATCGGCGTGTGGCTATTCTATGTGCAGCACCAGTTCGAGACCACGACCTGGGAACACGAGCCGGCCTGGACCCATGGAGAGTCGGCGCTACATGGCAGCTCGTACTACGACCTGCCCAGGCCGCTGATGTGGATGACGGGCAATATCGGCATCCATCATCTCCACCACCTCAGCAGCCGCATCCCGTTCTACAGGCTGCCGCAGGTTCTGAGCGATCATCCCGAACTGAAGGGCATTGGCCGCATCACGCTCTGGGAAAGCCTGAAATGTGTCCGCCTCACCTTGTGGGACGAAGACCGCAAGCGCCTCGTCCCGTTCGGCTGAAAGTGGATCAGCCGTCGGACCGGGTGATGGTCTTGACCGGTCCGCGGCTGTTGCCGGACATTTCGGCGATCTTGCGATCCTGATCCATGATGGCCGTCTTGGCATGGGCCTCGCCGTGCTCCTCGATCTCGGCGGCCGCCACCTTGCGGCGCGAACTCCGCGTGCCGTCTTCATATACCACGTCGAAGAACACGAAGCCTTCGGCCACCTTCTGTTTTTTCTTTGCCATCGGTCATGTTCCTTTCAAGGCGTCCGGCAGGGCCGGACAGCCGGGTTCGAAAGGCTTCTCCACGCCTTTGGCCCCTTTGTCCAAGGCTTTCTTTCAGCGCCGGATGGGATGGTCCCTAGCGGATCATGTAGACCTTGCGGATCGTCTCGTGGACGCGGCAGGTGCCCTTCCAGTCCTGCGGGAAGAAGGCAACCGTGCCCGGCACGATCTCGATCACCTCGCCCGATTCATGCGTGTAGGTGCAGCGCCCCAGCAGGAAGTGGCAGAACTCGTCGCGCGTGACGTGGCAGTTCCAGAAGCCCGGCGTGCAGATCCAGATGCCGGTTTCGCTTTCGCCATTGGGGCCCTTGAACAGCACGATGCCGCTGGTGTGGGAGGCGCCCTCGATCATGGTGGGGATGACACCCCAATCCTTGAAGGGACCGGCGTAGGTCTCGGGGCTCACGAGATGGGGGGCGGATGATTCAAGTTTCAGGGTCATGGGTCAGCTCAGCATGTAGACGTTGCGCATGGTGTCGTGAACGGTGCAGGTGCCCTTCCAGTCGGCCGGGAACAGCACCACGGTGCCGGGCACGATCTCGATGACCTCGCCCGATTCATGGGTATAGGTGGCGCGGCCCGAGACGAAATGACAGAGTTCGTCGCGCGGGATTTCCAGCGGCCAGGTGCCCGGCGTGCATTGCCACAGGCCCACTTCGGGTTGGCCATCGGGGCCCTTGTGCAGCAGCACGCCATCGCTCTTGGAGTGTCCCGCGATGGGGTTGGGCTGGTGGCCCCAATCCTTCAGCGGCCCGGCAAAGGCTGCTGGGCCTTCAAGGTGCGGCGCAGAGGAATCAAGCTTCGTGGGCATCAGCCGAGCTTCCGGCGCGTGAGTGCGTCGATCACCTTGGCGGCCTTGGTGGGCCCGTGCTTGGCGCGCATCGATTTCGAGGTCTTCTTCAGCTTTGTCTTCATCTTCTTGTCGGTGAGCATGGTCATCACCTTCTCCTCAAGTTCCGCGTCGGTCCAGTCGTAACGGTCCATCTTGAAGCCGTGGCCGGTTTCCTGAACGCGGGTGGCATTGTCATGGCCATCCCACACATAGGGCATGATGATCGCGGGCTTGCCGAAATACAGGCACTCGGTGAAGGAGTTGTTGCCGCCATGGTGGATGACCGCATCGACCTGCGGGATGACAGACGGTTGGGGAAACCAGCTGTCGATGATGACATTGGGCGGGATATCGGAGTACTGGTCCTTGTAGTCGCCGACATTGACCAGCGCGCGCACCGGCATCTTGCCGATGGTGACGATCAGGCGCTTCAGCAATTCGGTGTCACCAGAACCCAGCGAGCCGAAACTGACGTAAAGCAGCGGCTTGTCGTTGTTCGCCTTGAAGCGCGGCACGTCATAGGGCTTGTCCTTGCGGACGCAGCCCTCGAGATACTGGAACTGGCGGGCGGGCAGCTTGTGCCTGCGTTTGAACTTCACGGCACTCGGGTAGAGCAGGATGTTCATGTGCGGGCTCGCCTCGAAGAACTGGCCCAGCGGGTACTTCCGCTCGCCCACGGATTTCAGGAAGGCGTTGAAGTTCTCGTGGATGGGCTTGATGACCGCGTTGAAGTGCTGGCGGTAGGCCGCATGGGCCTTCTTGTCCTTGGCCCCCGCTCCTGAGAGATGGGGTGGAATATCGGGGTCCTCGATCTCGTTCTCCGAGCACGAGATGATACGCACCCAAGGCTTCCTGCTTTTCTTGGCGTAACGCTTGATCGCCGGAAACAGGATGACGTTGTCGACGCAGACCACATCGGGCTTCACCATGTCGAGCACGCCGGGCAGGTCTTTCTCGGCCCATTTCGCGGTCTCGACGATCATGCCCCAGCAGTCCTTCACGTAATTGTCGATCTGCTCGTAGGGTGTCTTGCGGAAATTGGGGATGTGGCCGTTGATGAAGTCCACCCAGAACTTCGCCATCTCCTCGGGCGGCATGGGCTCCGAGAGGTTCACCGGATGCGCCTCGAAGCCATAGCCCTTGTAGACGTCGAGGAAACCGGGGTCGGACAGGAACACGACCTTGTGGCCGAGCTTTTCCAGCGCCTGCCCGATGCCGACTGAATTCAGCGCGGGCCCGAAGGCGGCCTCGGGGAAGAGTGCGATCACCTTCTTCTGTTTCTTGCGGGCAGCGGGTTTCTTCTTCACTGCCGCCTTCTTTACTGCCACCTTCTTTATTGCCTTTGCCATCTGTGCCTCCCTGATTTGTCCTGAATAGCAGAGCGCTCACGCGCCCGGAATACGCCCGCGATTCAAGCGCTGGGCCGCGAAGACCATGACGAAGCTGACGGCCATGACGATCGAGGCCATGGCGTTGATCTCCGGCGTCACGCCAAAGCGGATCATCGCGTAGATCTGCATCGGCAGCGTGGTGGACGACTGGCCGGCGCCAGCCGTGAAATAGGCGATGATGAATTCATCAATCGAGAGCGTAAAAGCCAGCAGGGCCGCGGCGATCACGGCGGGGGCGATCAGGGGGAAGGTGATGCGCCAGAACGTCACCAGCGCGGAAGCGCCGAGGTCGCGCGAGGCCTCATTCAGCGACCAGTCATAGGACTTGAGCCGGGCGCGCACCACCGCGCAGACGAAGGCGATGTTGAACACGACATGCGCCATGATGATGGAGTGGAGGCCCAGCGTGAACTTGACCAGCGTGAAGAACGAGAGAAGCGCGATCGCCAGCACGATGTCCGGGATGATCATCGGCGCGAAGAGGAGCGCCTCGCGGGCGGCCGATGGCCTCGCACGCTCGACGCCCAGCGCCAGCGTGGTGCCGAGTGCCGTGGCGATGAGCGTCGACCACACGGCGACGATGATCGAGTTCCACGCGGCGCCTGTGATCTTCGGGTTGGCGGCGAGCTTGCCATACCATTCGAGCGAGAACCCGCCCCAGGCGGTGGGGAGTCCCGACTTGTTGAGCGAGAGCACCATCAGCACCGCGATTGGCAGATAGAGAAAGGCATAGACGGCGCCCAGGTGGATGTTAAGCGCGCGCATGTTCGCCTCGCGCATTCTCACCACGCGCATGAGCGGTGGCCATCGCCTGGAGGAAGAGCAGGATCATCATCACCGCGATGAGAAGTGCGGAGAGCGTGGCGCCGAAGGGCCAGTCGCGCGCCGAGAGGAACTGGTCGTAGATGAGATTCCCCAGCATCTGGAACTTGCCGCCGCCCAGAAGGTCAGGCGTCACGAAATTGCCGATGGAAAGCACGAAGACGAAGACCGCACCCGCCGCGACGCCAGATGCTGTCAACGGCAGCGTGATGCGGAAGAATGTGGCGAGTGCTCCGGCACCGAGATCGCGCGAGGCCTCGGCATAAGACAGATCGAGGCGTTGCAGGGAGGAATAGATCGCGAGGATGACGAAGGGCGTGTAGCTGTAGACGAGTCCGAGGATCACGGCGGGCACGTTGTAGAGCAAGGGCAGCGGCTCGGCTGTGAGGCCGGAGGCAATCAGCAGATTGTTGATGAGGCCCGCCGGGTTCAGCAGCACGATCCAGGCATAGGTGCGGATCAGGTAATTGGTCCAAAACGGCAGCATGGCGAGGAAAAGAAGTGCTGTCTGGCGTCCAGCGGGGGCCTTCGCAATCGCGTAGGCCGCTGGATAGCCGATCAGCAAGGCGATGAGCGTTGACACGCCCGCGATGATGGCGCTGTCGAGGAAGATCGTGAGATAGAGCGGATCGAAGGCGCGCGTAATGTTGCCGAAGGTGACGGCGCTCCAGTCGATGCCGCCATAGATGCCGCGCTCGAAGAAGATCAGCACGAAGATCAGCAGGCAAGGAACGACCATCAGCGCCGTCAGCCACAGGAGGCCCGGCGCCATCAGCAGAATTGATGAGAGGCGCTTCGACATGCGGACGCATCCCTCCCCCGGACTGATGCCGGGAGAGGGAGCCTGCCCGTTACTTGGCGGCCATAATCTCCGACACGGTCTTCGAGAAGGCCTTCATGCCATTGCCGAGATCACGCAGCTGCTCGAACTTCAGGAGGTCGGCCGGCGAAATGGCCATGTTCGGATATTGCGTCAGCATGGCCTTGTCGATCGCTTCCATGCCGGCCTTGTTGGGGGTCTTGTACATGATGTTCTCGACCACCCACTTGCCGTTCTCGGCATTGAGCACGAAGTCGATGAACTTGTGGGCGGCCTCGGGATTCTTCGAGGCCTTGGTGATGACGATCGAGTCGACCCAGAGATCGGAGCCTTCCTTGGGGATCACGTACTTGATCTCGGGCTTTTCGGCGATGCCGTAGTTGCACCAGCCGTCCCACGCATGGACCAGAGAGGCCTCGCCCGACACGAGCTTCGAGTAGAAGGTGGTGTCGTCATAAGCCAGCAGCGCGCGCTTTGTCTCGATCAGCTGGTCGCGCACCTTGTCGAGGTCGGCTTGCTCGGTTGTATTGACCGACATGCCGTTGGCAAGGAAGCCCGCCGCCATCAGCCAGCGGTCGGTCGAGAGCATGGTGATCTTGCCCTTCAGGTCATCGGCTGGCTTCAGCAGGTCGTTCCAGCTTGCGGGTTCCGTCTTCACGATGTCGGAGCGGTAGCACAGTCCCGTGGTGCCCCAGGTGTAAGGCACCGAGAACGCATTGCCCGGATCGTGCTTCAGCTGGGCCGCTTCGGGGTAGAGATTCGCGAGGTTGGGCACCTTGGCATGATCGACCGGCGCCACGAGGCCCAGATTGTTCAGTGCTTCGGCAAAGGGCGACGACACGAAGAGCACGTCATAGCCCTCGCCGCCCGATGCGGTCACCTTGCCCATGATTTCTTCGTTGGTGGCATGAACCGAAATTTCGAGATCGATGCCCGTCGCGGCCTTGAACTTCTCGGCCATGTCCTTCGGCATGTAGCCATCCCAGTTCGAGATGACCAGTTTTTCGGCAAGTGCGGCCGTCGATCCCGAGACCATGAGCGCCGCCCCGAAGGCTGCGGCGATAAGACTTGTGAACTTCATTATGCGTTCTCCCTGCGTTTTGTTGTTGGGAACAGACTAGGAGAAATCAGATCGGCGGTCGAGAGGCTCGATGCTGTCGCGGAACGGGATGACCCCGGGACCATTGGCACCTGCGAAACGGCGGCCTAGAGTCTCCATCATCACCCTCAATGGAGATCTCCACCATGTCCACCGTCGCCCTTCGCCCCGACGCTGAATCCGATCCGCGCGTGAACGCCGTGTTCGACGATATCCGCGCCACGCGGAAATCGGATTTCATCAACAATTTCTGGCTTTATCTCGCCTTCGATCCGGCGTTGCTGGAAGAGACCTGGTATGGCGTGAAGAAGGTGATGGCCGAGCCTTCGGCTCTCGATCCGCTCACCAAGGAACTGATCTACATCGCCGTCTCGATCACCAACTCCTGCAGCTATTGCGTCCACTCGCACACGGCCGCCGCGCGGGCCAAGGGCATGACGGACGCCATGCACGCGGACCTGCTTCGCGTTGTCGCTACGGCAGGGCGTACCAACCAGCTGCTGAACGGACTTCAGGTGCCAGTCGATCCCGTTTTCAATCTCGGCTGAGTGCCAGCCTTGAGTTATCGGGTGATGACGCCTCGGGACAGCACCGTCCAGACTTCGAGTCCGGGTTGAGGATCATGGCCGGGGTGGTCGCGCAGGGAGCCTGGAGTCAGGAACGCATCGTGCTGGTGTTGCCGGTGCGCCCGACATCTTCGTGCCGAGGGGGTTGCCGGAAGGCTAGCATATCGGGGAACTCACGCCCATCGAGAGCGAGATCAAGCTGCCGAAAGTCTCCGCCGGACCTGTTCAACTCGACTGCCATCGACCATGCGCCAGGGTTTCGCCCGGCCCAGGCTCGTTGGGATCCTCTTCCGTAAGCCAGAGCGCTTCGGGCCTGGCCTTGTCACAGCCTTGGGCACCGAGGTGCTCAACGTCGCGGCCAGCAAGCCTTGTACGATTGACAACGAGTGCGACTGCACGATTCCGGTGCATAGCGAGCAATTCGGGCTCGATGCCGTGCTGGTGGAGATCAGCCCGAGAGGTCTTCCGCCAACGCCTGCCATTCCGCAGCTATGTTCGCCGCCTTCCGGCGACCGCAACGGCGATACCAGTAACCGGCATTCGACTCATCACCCTCGATCCAGTGCACCAGCGCGTGAACCGAATCATGGGCGCGGTCGCCCTCCTGCATCTGGCAAAGCTCGTGCGCCTTCTCCCAATGAGGCCCCATGATGAGGCCTCCCTTCTTCAGCCACCACAAGGCTGCCAGTGGCCGCGCCAAACCGGCAGGCGGAGTGTCCTTCCCGAAGTCAGTCAATGCCTTGTCCATCGTGCAATCCTCCGACTCGTGTTTCAGTCTGGCCAATCTGCCTCCATGCTGCAACACTGCAAGTGAGAAGGAGTTCATTCATGGCGCAATCGCTCGTCTTGAAGGCCCGCATGGGAAAGGCGCTCAGGCTTCCGATGGGGAGCCTGATCCGCATCGTGAACACGCATGGGCGCCAGGTCGTCGACACCTGGGCATTTGCCGAGACTGACATCAGCGAGTTCATGTCGATGGAACACAGCCGCGTCCACATGGGCCGGGTCAATCCCGTGGCAGGCTCCGTGCTGCTCACCAACCGGCGGCGCCCCGTGCTGACGATTGTGGAAGACACATCGGGCGGGGTACACGATACGATGCTCGCCGCTTGCGACATCTATCGATACCAGATGCTGGGCTGCACCACTTATCACCGCAACTGCACCGACAACCTGCGCGAGGCGCTGGGCGAACTCGGTCTCGTGGCAACAGAAACGCCGTCTCCCCTCAACCTGTTCCAGAACTCGTCGATCAAGCCGGATGGCGCGCTCGTCATCGAGCCACCGATCGCGCCCGCCGGAACGCACGTCACGTTGCGCGCCGAAATGGATATCGTGATCGCGTTTTCCGCCTGCCCGCAGGACATGGCGCCCACCAATGGCGCCGACATGATGCCGAAGGACGCGGAGATCATCATCCTCTGAAGCGGGTTCACGCCGTCTTGTAGTGCTCGCGCTTGCGGCGGTTCATGTAGTCGCGCAAGGCCTCGTCGATAGCGGGGTCGATCGGCGGCTGCTCATACTCGGCCAGCATCTTCTTCCAGATCACATTGGCGCGCGCTGAGGCGTCGACCTTTCCGCGTTCGATCCAGGTGTCGTGATTGTCCCAGTTGGAGAGCAGCGGCGCATAGAAGGCCGTCTGGTAGCGCTCCATGGTGTGCGGCGTGCCGAAGAAGTGGCCAGCAGGCCCCACGTCGCGGATCGCGTCAAGGGCCAATGTTGCGGTCGAGACCTCGAAGGGTTCGAAATAGGCTGACATCATCTGCAGCATCTCGGCATCGACGATGAGCTTCTCGAAGGAGGCGGTGAGGCCGCCGCCGAGCCAGCCTGCCGCGTGGAGCACCATGTTGGCGCCACCCATGAGCGAGCCCCAGAGCGACATGGCGCTTTCATAGGCGGCCTGCGCGTCGACGTCGTTGGCGGCCGTGACGTTGCTCGACCGGAAGGGCACGCCGATCAACCGCGCCAATTGCCCCGACGCCTGCGCGGCCTGTGTGTATTCCGGCGTTCCGAAGGCGGGAGCACCGGACTTCATGTCGACGTTGGAGGTGAAGCCGCCATACATCACGGGCACGCGCGGCCGCACGATCTGGCAGAGCACGATGCCTGCCATCGCCTCGGCATGCTGCTGCACCAAAGCGCCGGCAATCGTGACGGGCGACATGGCGCCCGACAGCGTGAAGGGCGTAATGACATTGACCTGGCCGTGCTCGGCGAAGGTGATGAGCCCCTCGGCCATCGGCACGTCGAGTTGCAGCGGGGAGTTGGTGTTGATGATGGCGGTGAAGACCGGCATTCCGGCGTGGAGATTTTCGCGGTTCGTGCCAAGCGAGATCGCCGCCATTTCGAGACCGTCGATGGCGCGGTCGGTGCCAAGGCCTTGCGGCTGCCAGTTCTTGTCCATCAGCGTGATCTCGGCATAGTGGAGATCGAGGTGACGGGAGTCGGCCGGAAGGTCCAGCGGCTCGAAGGGGCCGCCGCCTTCCTGGTGGATCGTGTTGATCGACTGGATGAGGCGGATGTAGTCGCACATCTCGGCATAGGTTCCGGCGCGGCGGCCGCGGTCGCGGTCCATGACATAGGCGGGACCGCCCACCGACGACAGGATGCAATACCGGCCGCCGACCTTGAGGTTGCGCTGCGGATTGCGGGCGCGGAGTTCGAACGCGGGCGGAACGGTTGCAAGGCGCTCCATGACCATGGCGCGGTCGAAACGCACGCGCATGTCGGCTTCGTCAACGCGGGCTCCGGCGCTGGCATAGAAAGCCCTCGCCCGGGGCTCGAGCACCCGCATGCCGATTTCCTCGAGCACCGTGAGGGCGGCCTCGTGAATTGCTGTCACGTGATCAGCGCTCAGGATTTCAATCGGCGCATAGGGCCGCTGCAGCAGGTTCCATGGCCGTTGCTGAAGGCCACCAACAGTGCGGGGCGCGCGGCGCGTGCGGCGGGACTCGTGGGCTTCGCTCATGTGTGCAGGCTCCCGACCGGCGGACGTTCACGGCGGAGCGGCGCATTGCGCGGCGGCTCCCCGAAGCCGCGTGCAAACCTGTGGCCGCTGTAGACGGCATCGGCGATGAGGCCGGGGGCAAGGCAATCGCCAATGCGGACAAGCGTGGAGAACCGGGCCCCTTCAAGGCCGGATAACTGATGATAGAGCGTGTCGTCGGGCAGCCGCCCCGTCACGAGCACCACGGTTCCGCAAGGCAGCTGCTCTTCACGCCCCGTATAAGCGCAAGCGAGGCGCAGGCGATCCGCTTCGCGGCCTGCGATGAAGCGCGACGGTTTCAGCGTCACGCCGATTTCCAGAAGCCGCTTCTGGATGAAATATTGTTCGTCGGTCATCGCCGACCAGGACGATACGGTGGCTGCAGGCGTGACGAGCGTGACCTCATGACCGGCGAGCTTCAGCTTCTCGGCCAGCGCGCCGCCCATGAAATAATGCTCGTCGTCATAGATCACGACCGGGCCTTCAATCGCAGCACCGGCAAAGACGTCGTCGGGGGTGAGCGCGCCCGGGCACTCAACGGGCACTTCGCCCATTGCACCCACGCCATCGTTGCGCCAGTGGCTGCCGGTCGCCAACACGACATGCGCGACGCCGAGATCGGCGATGTCGCCGGCGCTGAGGTCGCTGCCGAGAAAGACTTCGGCATTGGAATATTTCGTGAGCATGTGCTGGCGGTGGTCGCGCACGCGCATCCAGTTTCCCAGCCCTGGCAGGCTGGCCTCG
>NZ_JBGSOZ010000075.1:0-13146 GCF_041738905.1 Aestuariivirga sp. | reverse complement strand
CCCAGGAAATCCAGCGTCTCGTCGGCCGCAGCCTGCGCGCCGTGGTCGACCTGGTGGGGCTGGGCGAACGGCAGATCACGCTCGACTGCGACGTGCTGCAAGCTGACGGCGGCACCCGCACGGCGGCCATCACCGGCTCTTGGGTGGCGCTTTTCGACTGCCTCAAGTGGATGGAGCAGCGCTCGATGTTCAAGCAATGGCCCCTGAAGGACCATGTGGCCGCCATCTCCTGCGGCATCCATGGCGGAACCCCGGTGCTCGACCTCGATTATGCTGAGGATTCAACAGCCGGCACCGACGCCAATTTCGTGATGACGGGATCGGGCGGCATCGTGGAAATCCAGGGCACTGCCGAGGGTGAGCCTTTCTCTCAGGACGACCTGATGAAGCTGATGGCGCTGGCCCGCAAGGGCATCGACGAACTCGTGGCAAAGCAGAAGGACGCCATCCTCTGATGCGGGCGACGCGGATACTCGAAACTGTCCTCTATGGGCGCGACATCGACACCATGCGCGACTTCTATAGAGGAGTGATCGGCCTGACGGTGCACAGTGAGCTGCCGGGCAAGTTCGTGTTCTTCCGCATGTCCGGCCAGATGCTGCTGGTCTTCAACCCCGAGCTTTCCTCGGTCCAGAAGATCGAGGATGGACCGCCGCCCCACGGTCCACAGGGAGCGGGGCACATGTGCTTCCGCTGCGGGCCGGATGATCTCGAGCGCTGGCGCGAACATCTGGCATCCCATGGTGTGGCGGTCGAAAAGACTATCGATTGGCCGCAGGGTGGACGGTCGATCTATTTCCGCGACCCTGCTGGAAATTCCATCGAGTTCTCGGACGGAGCGCTGTGGGGCATTCCACCGCTGCGGACACTCGCCAACCAGAAGATCGTGATCGCCACCCACAACAAGGGAAAGCTAGAGGAATTTACGGCCCTCCTCGCGCCCTACGGCGTCACGGCGGTTTCAGCCGGGCAATTGGGCCTGCCAGAGCCGGCCGAGACCGAAACGACCTTCGCCGGCAATGCCCGCATCAAGGCGCTCGCCGCAATGAAGGCATCTGGCCTGATTGCCCTCTCGGACGATTCCGGCCTCTGCGTTGAGGCGCTGGATGGCGAACCGGGTGTCTACACCGCCGACTGGGCGGGTCCTGATCGCGACTGGAACCGCGCCATGCGTCTGGTGGAGGAAAAGCTTTCCGCCAAATGCGCCACGTCGCCCGGGCAGCGCCGCGCCTGGTTTGCCTGTACGCTCTGCGTCATCTGGCCCGATGGCGAGGAGATGATTTTCGAGGGCCGCGCCCATGGCACGCTCGCCTGGCCGCCGCGCGGTGCCTTGGGCCACGGCTATGACCCGATGTTCGTGCCCGAAGGCCAGAACCGCACCTTCGCCGAACTGGACCCTGCCGAGAAGAACCGCATCTCGCATCGCGCCAAGGCCCTTGAGAAGCTTGTCCGTGATCTCTTCTGACGCCTTCGGCATTTATGTGCACTGGCCGTTCTGCAAGGCCAAATGCCCCTATTGCGACTTCAACAGCCATGTGCGCCACCAGCCGGTGGATGCGCTCTCCTTTGCGCGGGCACTCGCCACTGAATTGAGGTGGTTCGCGGATCGGACGAATGGCCGCACCGTGACATCAATCTTCTTCGGCGGCGGCACGCCTTCCCTCATGCCGCCGGAAGCCGTTGGGCATGTTCTCGACTCGATTGGGTCGCTGTGGAGCATTTCGCCGGACGTCGAGACGACGCTCGAAGCCAACCCGACGTCGATCGAGGCGGAGAATTTCCGTGGCTATCGCGCGGCAGGCGTCAACCGCGTCTCGGTCGGCGTTCAGGCATTGAACGATGCCGACCTCAAGGCATTGGGCCGCCAGCATTCGGCGGAGGAAGCCCTTGCCGCTTTCCGTCTCGCGGCGAAGACATTCCCCCGCGTTTCCTTCGACATGATCTATGCGCGCCCCGGCCAGACGCTTGCCCAATGGCGCGACGAACTCACGGTCGCGCTGGGCGAGCAGCAGGGCCACATGTCGCTTTACCAACTCACCATCGAGCCAGGCACGGCCTACTTCGATCTCCACGAACGCGGAAGCCTGGTGACGCCCACCGACGACCGCGCCGCCGATCTCTACGACCTGACACAGGAATTGACCGAGAAGGCGGGACTACCCGCCTACGAGATATCGAACCACGCAGCACCGGGACAGGAATCGCGCCACAACCTGCTCTACTGGCGCTATGGCGAATATGCGGGCGTTGGCCCCGGCGCGCACAGCAGGCTGGCGGAAGACGAGAATCGCAAGGCACTTGTCGCGGAGAAGCATCCCGAGACATGGCGCGAACTCGTCGCCGCGCAAGGCCACGGCCTCGTGTCCGACACTGTGGTTCCGCCCGCCGATCAGGCCAGCGAATACCTGCTCATGGGGCTCCGCATCGCGGAAGGAATTGACCTCGACCGCTATGCTGCTCTGGCAGGCCGCGAGATCGACAGTTCAAAGATCGCCGGCATGAAGTCGATGGGCCTCATCAGGCGCGTGGGGCCGAGGCTGATGGCGACCGCCGACGGCCGCAAGCTCCTGAATGCGGTTATCGCTGAACTTGCGGTTTAGGCTATAGAAGCGGGATGACCGAAGCCGCCCGCAGCTACATCATCGGCGCCGCCCGCTTCGAGGCCGAGCCATTGGCGCCCGGCCTCTATGTGGTAGCGACTCCCATCGGCAACATGGGCGACATGACGATCCGCGCTCTCTCGACGCTTGCCGCCGCCGAGACGGTGCTCTGCGAAGACACCCGGACCTCCGGCAAGCTGATGGAGCGCTTTGCCATCAGGACGAAGCTCTCGCCCTATCACGAGCACAACGCGCAGAAAGCGCGGCCCGCCATTCTAGAACGCCTGAAGCAGGGCGCCACCATCGCGCTGATCAGCGATGCCGGAATGCCGCTCGTCTCCGATCCCGGCTACCGGCTGGTGAAGGAGGCTGCCGAACAGGGCATCCCCGTCACCGCCTGCCCCGGCGCCTCCGCCGTGCTGACGGGGCTCGCGCTGTCGGGCTTGCCCACAGACCGCTTCCTGTTTTCAGGCTTCGTGCCGCAGAAGGCGGGCGAGCGGAAGCGGCTGTTCGAGGACCTCGCGAAACTGAAAGCCACGCTCATCTTCTTCGAAAGCCCGCATCGCATTGCGGACACGCTTCGCGATCTCGAAACCGCGTTTCCCGGCCGGGCCGTCGCGGTCACACGCGAACTGACGAAGCTGCACGAGGAAGTGCTGCGCGGCACCGCTCAGGAGATTGCCGGCATTCTTGGGGAGCGCCCGTCAGTCAAAGGCGAGATCACGCTGCTCGTCGGCCCGCCAACGGAGGATGAGGTTGTACCCGAGGAGGACATCGAGAGCGCGATTGCGGCGGCGCTCCAGTCGATGCCTGCCAGCAAGGCGGCGTCCGAGGTGGCGCGGCGCTTCAACCTCAATCGCTCCGACATCTACCAGCGCATCCTTGCCCTGAAGGGCGGCGATGGCGCGTGACCGCCGCGAGGCCGAGGACGCTGGCCGCGCCGCGGAGGTGCTTGCGCTCTGGTATCTGCGCCTGAAAGGCTGGCGCCTTCTCGTCCATCGTTACAAGTGTCCGGTTGGCGAGATCGACCTCGTGATGCGGAAGGGGGATACGACCGCTTTCATCGAGGTGAAGGCCCGCGCCACGCTGGATGGTGCGGTCGAATCGGTCACGCCGCGGCAGGCGAAACGCATCTCTGCGGCAGCACGCAGTTACATCGGGAGAGACCGCAAGGCTGCCCTGCAGGCTTGCCGTTTTGACATCGTCGCGGTGAGCCCCTACCACTGGCCCCGGCATATCGAGAACGCATTTTACGGAGACGACCGAGCATGACGCTGAAGGTGGCAGTGCAGATGGACCCGATCCAGTCCATCAACATCAAGGGCGACTCGACCTTCGCCATGATGCTGGAAGCACAGCGGCGCGGCCATGCGCTGTTCTACTACCAGACGAAGACACTGGCGCTGGGCGGCGGCTCGCTGTTCGCCACCGGCAATGATGTCAGCGTGCGTGATGAAGCCGGCAACCACTTCACGGCTGGCGATGAGCGCCGTGCCGATCTCGGGCAATGCGATGTCGTGCTGATGCGGCAGGACCCGCCCTTCGACATGGGCTACATCACCGCCACCCACATGCTCGAAGCGATCCATCCGAAGACTCTCGTGGTGAACGATCCCGGAGAAGTGCGGAACGCGCCTGAAAAACTCTTCGTGCTCAACTACCCGGCACTGATGCCAGAGACGCTCATCACGCGTGATCCTGTCGAACTCGCCGCCTTCCGCCGGGAACATGGCGACATCATCCTGAAGCCGCTCTACGGCAACGGCGGCGCAGGCGTTTTCCGGTTGGGCGAGGGCGACCAGAATTTCTCGAGCCTCCTCGAACTCTTCACGCAGACCTTCCGCGAGCCCTTCATCGCGCAGAAGTATCTGCCAGATGTGAGGAAGGGCGACAAGCGCGTCATCCTCGTCGATGGCAAGCCCGTGGGCGCCATCAACCGCGTGCCGGCGGTGAACGAGAACCGTTCCAACATGCATGTGGGCGGCAAGGCCGAGCCGACCACGATGACGAAGCGTGAGCACGAGATCTGCGAGGCCATCGGTCCCGACCTCAGGGCGCGCGGTCTCATCTTCGTCGGCATCGATGTCATCGGCGACTACATGACCGAGATCAACGTGACATCGCCCACCGGTATCCGCGAAGTGAAACGCTTTGGCGGTGAAGACATCGCAAGCCTGATCTGGGATGCGATCGAGGCGCGGCGCTGAACGCGCGGCCTGTGATGACTGGAGTCTAGGGTGACGTAGGCTGGCTCTTGCCGATGGCATCGCCCAGGATGGCCGCCGCCCCCTCGAAGCCCGAACCTGTGACAACGGTGTTCGGCACCAGCTTGCCCATGAGCTCGACGAGCTGCGGCTGGCGCTCAAGCGAGCCCAGCACCTTTTCCAGCGCCTGCAGCATTGCCACGCGGTCCTGGCCCAGCACATTCGCCTGCGCCGACTGGCCTTGCGCGATTTCCTCAAGGTACTTGCGCTCGGCGCGGCCCAGCGCTGCGCGCTCGGCCTCCTTCTGCTCGGCGACCTTCACGGCGATCTGGGATTCGACAAGGCGCGGCTGCTCGTTGGCCGTGGCCTTCGCTTGCTCGGTCTCGATACGCTGCTTTTGCGCTTCCGTTTCGCGCTTGTAGGCTTCACCCAGCTGGTCGGCCAGTTGCTGGCGCTGGCGTCCCAACAGGATTTCCGGCGGAATGGCAGGCTCGCCGAGCCTGACCTCCTTGATTTCCACACCGGCCTTGCGCGCCTCGGTCTTGATCTGCGCCTCGATGGTTTCCTCGATCGACTCGCGGTTCTCGATGAAATCGATGACCCTGGTGGGCCGCGTCTCGTAGCCCACGATGGTGTCGCCCTCCTTCACCGGTATGCGGATCGACGAGCCTGCGACATTGCGCACGATCGACCGGATCAGCGGCGTCAGGATGCGGTGCTCGATCTGGTCCACCCCGCCGACGGAGCCCGCAACGATTGGCGCATTCTCGGGGGAGACCTGTGCCACGGCGCGAAGCTCCTGTGGAATGTCCCAGCCCTCGACCTTGACGAAGACGGCGATGTCCACCGCGGCGTCGGGCTTCGGCACGTTGACGGAGCGTTCGACCTGATTGAGGTTGCCTTGCTGGTCCAGCGAGAGATCGATGAAGCGGCGGGTGTAGCCGCCCTTGTATTCCCAGGTCTGCACGCGGGTGTCGACGAGGGTCACGTCATAGGCGTGGCGATTGAGGTAATAGGCGCCGGGCAGCAGCGGGTCCTTCCACAGGCCGATACAGCCCCTTGGCACCAGCGGCACCGAGAGAGCCTCGGCATCGTGCTGGGCCTGGCTCACGCGCACCATTTCCTCGCGGCAGTTCAGCCCGGGCTGCTGGACATTGGACTTGACCACGCCGACCTGTCCCGTCGGGATGATGGTCGCCATGGTCTCCTGATCGATGCGGACGTCGAAGAGGTATTGGTTGAGGCGGTACGAGCCCGGCTTCAACACGGTTTCCTGCGGACCGCGGAACCCGCCCTGTTCGATGTAGGCCTGCGCCTCCAGCATGGTGGCGAGCTTGTCGTCGGCGATCACCGGGGCGATGAACATGCCCTCCGGCATGGGCGCTCCATCGAGCGTGGTGATCTGGCCATAATAGCCCTCGGGAATTTGCACCACGTTGCGCTCCTCGACGTCGTAGAGAACATTGAGCAGCGGGCGGAAATGGAAGCCGGGGCCAAGGATTTCGGCCTGCGGACCCTTCTCGCCGGGGAGTGCGATGATGCGGCCGGGCGGAAGATCGGCGGCGAGATAGACGCGCTTCAGGTGCCCGACCTTGTCTGCGGCAACCAGCACGAAGGAGGTGGAGGCGAGGAAGCCCAGGCCTGCGAGAATGAGGAGCACGCCAACCGCCGGACTGCCGAGCAGCGAGCCGATAATTGCGGACCGTCCCTGCTGCGCCCCGGCCAGGCCCTGGCCTCGCCGGAAGAAGGACTGAACGCCAAAGAGAATCAGTACGAAGCCGATAACGACGTAGAGCATGGTGCGCCTTCCCGAATCAGTTCCCGCCAGTCCCGCAACTATGACGGGTTTGCAACTGGGGGGAAGAGATCGCTGCCGCACAGCGTTTTTGTGACACGGCGACTCAACCGCGCATCTTCGGTTAATATCTTCAAGACGGAAGACCGTCACAACAGGGAGCTTTGCGAATGCCCGAGCATGGAATGATTGCCTGGTCGGAACTGATGACGACCGAAGTCGAGAAGGCCAAGGACTTCTACGGCCGTTCGCTGGGCCTGACCTTCGACTCCTTCGACCCGACAGGAGGCGGCAAGTACTGGGTTGCCATGGCCGATGGCAAGCCGGCCTGGGGCATCATGGACATGAACGAGCGTCCGGGCGGCCCTTCGGGCTGGTTCACCTATATCGCGGTCGATGAAGTCGATGCGCGCGTGAAGGGCGCCATTGCAGGCGGTGCCCAGCTCTGCATGCCGATCTTCGACATTCCAACCGTGGGCCGCATCGCCATCCTCGTCGATCCCACCGGCGCACTCATCGGATGGATGACGCCGTCAGAGCAGGGCTAGGCGACCTGGCGCATCGCCTGCTCGGCGGCGGCCTGTCCCGACAGGTGCGCGCCGTGGACGGTTGAGAAGAAGTTGAGCGAGCAATGCTCGCCCGCCAGCATTATCCGGTCTCCCACGGGATTGGCGAACATGGCGCGCGCACTGGCGCGGCCGGGCCTGCAATGCGAGTAGCCGCCGCCAGTCCACGGGTCGGAATTCCAATGGGTGAGGATTGTCTTGCGCACGCGCTTGCGGATGTCGCCGCCAAAGGCTTCCACCATGGCGGCGAGTGCGATGTCGCGTACTGCAGGCTCGCCCGCCCTTTCAAGCTCACGCCCGAGATCGCCGCCCATATGTGAGACCAGCATGGGGCGGCCAAAGGGATTGACGTGCATGTTGAAGGGCTGCTTCGTCATCGGCGGGCCATCGACCACATCGGTATAGACATGGCCCATGCCGTCGACCGGGCGGTCAAGCAGCACGGCGAATTTTTCCGACGTTCCCATCGGGCAGTCGTGGATAGCTTCCATCAGTTCGGCAGGCAGGGCCGGATCGAAGCGGATGGCGCCTGCGATCAACACATTCACCGGCACCGCCAGAATGATGGCCTTCGCGGTGACGGTCCCGGCCGGGGTGTCGATCCGGACGCCCGTGCCCGACCAGTCGATCCGTGTCACCGGCGTCGACAGCCTGACCGGCAGGTTTCCGGCATGGCGCGCCACCAGGGTGCCGTAGCCATCTTCCACGGGGAAGTCGCCGCCTTCGCCGTCATAGCGGGAGTAGTCGAGCGTCGAGCAATCCTTCGGCTCGTGCGAGGTGATCTGCGAGAAGGTGCGGACGCTCAGCGGGTACCAGGGGTCGCCGGGGTCCATGAGGCTCGAACAGGCGATGTCGTGGCCCTCCTGACCGGCCTTTTCGAAGCGCGCGATGGCGCCCATGAGGCTTTCGGATGCCGCGTCCAGCCCGTCTGGTCCGGCCCGCCTGCTGCCGCCGGTGAAGAGGGCCCGGTGCGACCAGTCGATATTGCGCGCGTAACGGACCCTAAGCGAATCGGCGATGGACGTGAACGGGTTCTGTGCAGCGGCGTGCAGCCAGTGTGCGCCGTGGTCGAAGGCGATGCCGGGAAAGCTCTCCGTATCGGTGAAGGCACGGCCGCCGATGCGGCCGCGGGCTTCAAGCACGATGAAGCGTCTGCCGGCAGCCTGCAGTGCGAGCCCCGCCGCAAGCCCGGCCGCGCCTGCGCCGATGACGGCGATATCGTAGTCACTCATTCGCAGTATCCTTTCAGGCACTCCGGACGCCGCACGGCCACATGCTCCGCGAGGTTCATGCCGATGAACCGACGTGTCCTGCCCACCGTTCTATCGAGATTGGTAACCTGACCCAACTAGCCTGCAGCCGGGAGTTCGGGTACTTCTGCACGGCAATCGGAGTATGCGAGATGTTTCGGTGGATCAAGGACCGATTGAGCTCAAGGGAGCCAGTCAGGGATGTTCACGCGCTGGCGATGGGACTGGCGCGGCCATCGGTCCATCTCGTGGCCTCGAGGCATCCGTCGCGCTCGCATATCGGGGGCGAGCCCACCGTGGATGTCGGAGACCGCAGTCCTTCAAAGGACGGCAAGCCGCTGCCGCTGATCGCTCAACTCGACCTGCAGGAGATGCAGGAGGCCTGCCCCGTGGCCTGGCTTCCCGGCTCCGGCAGCCTGCTGTTCTACTATGACCATGTCGCGCAGGACGCCTGGGGCTTCGACCCGAAGGACAAGGCCAGCTTTGCCGTCGTCTATCACGAACAGCTGGCAAGCCCTTCGCTCACCGGCACGGGTGGTGGAGATGACTCCGAACTGCCGTATCAGGCCGTGAAGCCGGTCGCGAAGCCGAGTTTCCCTTCGGCGGACCGGCCGCAGGTCGCGGCGCTGGACCTCAACGATACGGAAACCGACCGCTGGGACGAAGACATTCACCAGTCGTTCCACTCATTGCCCAAGCATCAGCTTCTGGGTTTTCCGTCCACCGTCCAGGGCGACGGGATGGAGCTCGAATGCCAGCTCGTCTCGAACGGCATCTATTGCGGCAACAGTTCCGGCTTCGAGGACCCGCGGGCGGCAGCACTGGCGCCGGGAGAGAAGGACTGGCGGCTCCTGCTGCAGGTCGATACGGACGAACAGCTCGGCCTCATGTGGGGCGACTGCGGATTGATCTATTTCTGGATCAGGGAACAGGACGCCGCCGCGCGCCGGTTCGACCGGGCATGGGTCATTCTGCAGTGTTCCTAAGGTCTGGTGACCCTGCGGAGCGTGAGGTTGATGCGGCCGCCATCCTTCAGGAGCGTCGAGGTTCCTGGGAGAACACGGTCGATGCCGTGATAAGAGAGGCGGGACTGGCCTCCCATTACCAGCACGTCGCCGGATGACAGCTTGAGCGACTGCGTCTTGCCGCCGCGCTCGGGGCCGCCAATGCGGAAGATCGCGCTATCGCCCAGCGAGATCGAGACGACGGGGGCTGCGAAGTCCTCCTCGTCCGTGTCGCGGTGAGGCCCCATCTTCGCAGACTGACCGTAGAAATTGACGAGGCAGGCTTCGGGGTCGTGGGGGTAGCCTGACACCTTGCGCCAGATGTTGAGCACCATCTCCGGAATGGGCGGCCAGGGCCTACCGGTGTCGGGGTGCGTGGGCTGGTAGCGGTAGCCGGCCCGGTCCGACACCCAGCCGAGGGGTCCGAGATTGGTCATCCGCACGCTGAAGGGCTTGCCAGTGCGCGGCATGACGGGGGTGAAGAGGGGCGCTTCAGCCACTCGCGCGCGAAGCTCCGCAAGCATGGCTTGCTGTGCGGTGGGATCAAGATAGCCGGGAAGGTAGCGCAGGCCGGGGGTCATGCCGCTCATGTGTCATTGCCGCGCTGGCCCCGGCAACCCAAATTTCAACAGAGGCTGGCCTTTGTGCTAGTCATTGGCCGCCGGACCGGTTGTGGCGGCGGCCAGAAGCTGGGAGGAAGCGATGAAATCCTGCAAGCTCGTTTCGGGTGGCGAGAGCTACGATGGAAAGCAGGGGCTTTCCTATTTTTCAGGCATCTCGAAGGAATCGGCGGGGTCCGAGAAGCTCTGCATGCACATCGTCACCATTCCGCCAGGCGCGTCAGCCCGGCCGCACTATCACGAGAACCACGAATCCGCGATATTCGTGCTCGAAGGCTATTCCGAGATGCGGCACGGCCCCAATCTGGAGCATGTCATGAAGATCAAGGCGGGAGACTACGTCTATATTCCGGCGGGTGTGCCCCACCAGCCCTACAACCCGACTGACAAGCCGGTCCGGGCCGTGATCGCCCGCACCGACCCCAACGAGCAGGAAAGTGTCGTCCTGCTGGATTGATCCGGATCAAAAACGCCACTTTATGCGCTTGATAGCGAAATACCCCCTGCCTATATAGCCACTCGAACACCGAGAGGCCTTGGGAATCAGGGTTTCGAGGACCATATCTGAAATCAGGAGGCGGATCCCCCGGAGGGGGTTCAGGAAAGTGCCATATCGGGCTTTCCGGCGTCCGCCTGCCAACTGGAGGATCAAGATGGCGAAAGTAATTGGTATCGACCTCGGCACCACCAACTCCTGCGTTGCGGTGATCGAAGGCAAGACCCCGAAGGTGATCGAGAACGCGGAAGGTGCACGCACCACCCCGTCGATCGTGGCCTTCAATGCCGATGGCGAGACGCTCGTCGGCCAGCCGGCCAAGCGCCAGGCGGTGACGAACCCCGAGAACACCTTCTTCGCGATCAAGCGCCTGATCGGCCGCCGCATGGAAGACCCCATGGTGGCGAAGGACAAGAAGCTTGTCCCCTACAACATCGTCAAGGCCGACAATGGCGACGCGTGGGTCGATTCGCGCGGCAAGAAGTTCTCGCCCTCGCAGATTTCCGCCTTCACGCTGACCAAGATGAAGGAAACCGCCGAGCGCTATCTGGGCGAGCCCGTCACGCAGGCGGTCATCACCGTTCCGGCCTATTTCAATGACTCGCAGCGTCAGGCCACCAAGGACGCCGGCAAGATCGCCGGCCTTGAAGTGCTGCGCATCATCAACGAGCCGACGGCCGCAGCTCTGGCCTATGGCCTCGACAAGAAGGAAGCCGGCACCATCGCGGTCTATGACCTCGGCGGCGGTACCTTCGACGTGTCGATCCTCGAGATCGGCGACGGCGTGTTCGAGGTGAAGTCGACGAACGGCGACACGTTCCTCGGCGGTGAAGACTTCGACATGCGGATCGTCGACTATCTCGCTGACGAGTTCAAGAAGGAGAACGGCATCGATCTCCGCAAGGACAAGCTGGCGCTCCAGCGCCTGCGCGAGGCGGCCGAAAAGGCCAAGATCGAGCTGTCGTCCGGCGCCCAGACCGAGATCAACCTGCCGTTCATCACGGCGGATGCGTCGGGTCCGAAGCATCTGACGCTGAAGCTGACGCGTGCGAAGCTCGAGGCGCTTGTGGATGACCTGATCCAGAAGACCATCGCCCCGTGCCGCGCGGCCTTGACAGACGCTGGCGTGACCGCTGGCCAGATCGACGAGGTCATTCTCGTCGGCGGCATGACGCGCATGCCGAAGGTCATCGAGGTGGTGAAGCAATTCTTCGGCAAGGAGCCGCACAAGGGCGTCAACCCGGACGAGGTCGTCGCCATCGGCGCCGCGATCCAGGCCGGCGTTCTCAAGGGCGAAGTGAAGGACGTTCTGCTCCTCGACGTGACGCCGCTGTCGCTCGGCATCGAGACGCTGGGTGGCGTGTTCACGCGCCTGATCGACCGCAACACCACGATCCCCACCAAGAAGAGCCAGGTGTTCTCGACCGCTGACGACAACCAGACGGCCGTGACCATCCGCGTCTTCCAGGGCGAGCGTGAAATGGCGGCCGACAACAAGATGCTGGGCCAGTTCGACCTGATGGGCCTGCCGTCGGCTCCCCGTGGCGTGCCGCAGATCGAGGTGACCTTCGACATCGACGCCAACGGCATCGTGAACGTGTCCGCCAAGGACAAGGCCACGAACAAGGAACAGCAGATCCGCATCCAGGCCTCCGGCGGCCTCACCGACTCCGAGATCGAGAAGATGGTCAAGGAAGCGGAAGCCAATGCCGCCGAGGACAAGAAGCGCAAGGATCTGGTGGAAGCCAAGAACCATGCCGAAGCCCTTATCCACTCGACCACGAAGTCGATGACCGAGTTCGGCGACAAGGTTTCGGGCGCCGACAAGTCGGCCATCGAAGCTGCCATTGCCGACCTGAAGTCGGTCATGGAATCGGGAGACGCCGAGGCGGTCACGGAGAAGACCAATGTGCTGGCGCAGGCTTCGATGAAGCTGGGCGAGGCCATGTACAAGGCGCAGTCGGGCGGTGCCGCTCCGGGTGGTGACGGTGCTGACGCCGGGGCTGGCCGCGACACGGACGACGATGACGTGGTCGATGCCGACTTCGAGGAAGTCAGGGACGACGACAAGAAGGTCTGAGCGGCTCCGCAATGAGCCGCCTAACTCACATCTCTCCATGGCCGGGCCTCGACCCGGCCATCCGTCTGGATGCCCGGCGTGAAGCCGGGCATGGAGAGTTTTTGGGCATGTACAAACTCATACGGCACCGGTAGCTATCACCTATGGCAAAGCGCGATTTTTACGAAGTTCTGGGCGTCGGCAAGTCGGCTGACGAGAAGGACCTGAAAGCCGCCTATCGCAAACTCGCCAAGCAGTTCCATCCCGATGCCAATCCGGGTGACAAGACGGCGGAAGCCAAGTTCAAGGAAGTCAGCGAAGCCTACGATGTCCTGAAGGACCCGCAGAAGAAGGCGGCCTACGACCGCTTCGGCCACCAGGCTTTCGAGGGTGGCATGGGCGGAGGGCGTGGCCAGGGTGCCGGGTTCGGGCCTGAGTTCAATTCCTCGATGTCCGATATCTTCGAGGACCTGTTCGGCGATTTCATGGGCGGCGGCGGACAGGGCCGTGGCGGCGGGCGCCGAGGCCGTGGCGGTGGTACGGGCTCCTCGC
>NZ_JBGSOZ010000071.1:0-9491 GCF_041738905.1 Aestuariivirga sp. | reverse complement strand
AGATCTAGCGCGTTGCCAACTACGGCCTTGAAGACGGCAAGGTGTTTGATTTCATCACGCGTTCGACTCCGACCAGCGGACAGGAACAGAGCTTTGTGCGCAATCTGCTGCGCGGGCTTGGTACGTTCAATCCGTTCGGAGTGTAACCGGGCGGGGCCAGCGGCCCCTATCCCGTCGGCCTGGTTCAGACAGACAGCAAAAAGCCCGGGTTCACGCCCGGGCTTTTCGATTCCAGCAGGTGTCGCGCGCTCACACTGCCAGATGCGAGAGCACCGCGAGCAGCAGCAGGGCGATGATGTTGGTGATCTTGATCGCCGGATTGACGGCGGGACCAGCGGTATCCTTGTAGGGGTCGCCGACGGTGTCGCCGGTGACGGAGGCCTTGTGGGCGTCCGAACCCTTGAAGTGCTTGACACCCTTGGAGTCCACGAAGCCGTCCTCGAAGGACTTCTTCGCGTTGTCCCAGGCGCCGCCGCCCGCCGTCATCGAGATGGCGACGAAGAGGCCCGTCACGATCACGCCCATCAGCATGGCGCCCACGGCCGAGAAGGCCGCGGCCTTGCCGGCGATGGCGTTGATGACGAAGAACACCACGATCGGCGAGAGCACGGGGAGAAGCGACGGAATGATCATTTCCTTGATCGCCGCCTTGGTCAGCAGGTCAACCGCACGCGCATAGTCCGGCTTCTCGGTGCCCTGCATGATGCCGGGCTTTTCCTTGAACTGGCGGCGCACTTCCACCACCACGGCCATGGCCGCGCGGCCAACGGCCGTCATCGACATGCCGCCGAACAGATAGGGCAGAAGACCGCCGAACAGCAGGCCGACGACAACCCATGGGCTCGACAGATCGAACGTGACGGTGCCGAGGCCCTCGAAGAAGCTGCCCGGCTGGGCATTCTCTGCGAAGTACTTCAGGTCCTGCGTGTAGGCCGCAAATAGCACCAGGGCGCCCAGGCCAGCCGAACCGATGGCATAGCCCTTGGTGACGGCCTTCGTCGTGTTGCCCACGGCGTCGAGCGCGTCGGTGTTGTGGCGCACTTCCTTCGGGAGGCCCGCCATTTCGGCGATGCCGCCGGCGTTGTCGGTGACGGGACCGAACGCGTCGAGCGCCACGATCATGCCGGCCAGGGCCAGCATGGTGGTGACGGCGACGGCCGTTCCGAACAGGCCGCCCAGCAGGTAGGTGACGATGATGCCGGCGACAATCACCAGCGCGGGCAAGGCGGTGGCTTCCATCGAGACGGCGAGGCCCTGGATCACGTTGGTGCCGTGACCGGTGATCGAGGCTTCGGCGATCGAGTTCACCGGGCGCTTGCCGGTGCCGGTGTAGTATTCGGTGATCCAGATGATCAGCGCAGTAATCACCAGGCCAACGACGCCGCACCAGAACAGGCTCATCGGCGTGAAGGTGGAACCCGATGCCGTGATCGAGACCGACATGCTGCCGAACAGCATGTAGATGACCGGGTAGAGCGCGATGAGCGACAGCACGCCCGTGGCGATCACGCCCTTGTAGAGGGCGCCCATGATGTTGTTGTTGGCGCCCAGCTTGACGAAGTAGGTGCCGATGATCGATGTGATGACGCAAGCGCCGCCGATGGCCAGCGGCAGGACCATGCCGGTGAGCTGGAATTCGGCGGGAAGCGAAATCGCCGCGAGCACCATGGTGGCGACAGCGGTCACCACATAGGTCTCGAACAGGTCGGCGGCCATGCCGGCGCAGTCACCGACGTTGTCGCCCACGTTGTCGGCGATGGTGGCCGGGTTGCGCGGGTCATCTTCCGGGATGCCGGCTTCGACCTTGCCCACCATGTCGCCGCCGACGTCCGCACCCTTGGTGAAGATGCCGCCGCCGAGACGCGCGAAGATGGAAATCAGCGAGGCGCCGAAGGAGAGCGCCACGAGGGCGTCGATCACCGTGCGGCTGGTTGGCTCCATGCCGAGCGAGCCGGTGAGGAAGCCGAAATACAGGGTCACGCCGAGGAGGCCCAGGCCCGCCACCAGAAGGCCGGTCACCGCGCCTGCCTTGAAGGCGAGGTCGAGGCCGCCAGCCAGCGACTTGGTCGCGGCCTGCGCCACGCGCACGTTGGCGCGCACCGAGACGTTCATGCCGATGAAGCCCGCGACACCCGACAGGATGGCGCCAATGGCAAAACCGATGGCCGCGTACCTGCCGAGCAGATAGGCGGCAATGACGAAGATCACCACGCCGACGATGCCGATCGTCGTGTACTGACGGTTGAGATAGGCCGTGGCGCCTTCGCGCACGGCCGCCGAGATCTCCTGCATACGGGCGGTGCCGGCGTCGGCAGCCATAAGGCCGCGCGTCGTCACGATGCCGTACACGATGGAGAGCGCGCCCGCGAGCACGATCAGCCAGAGTGTAGTGGTCATGATAAACCCTTGTGTTTGTTCACGTTGCCCCGGAAGCCCCTTGACGGATTGAGAATCCGCCCTGTCCCTGCCCCGGAAGGTGGCAGGGGTATGCCAAAACGACGCGCATTAGGCAATTGCTTTGAATCGAATGCAGCCTTGAAGATTTTCACGCAAACCCTTGATGGCTCAAAGCCTTGGGGCCGAAAGCTCTGGTGCAGCGCACAACGGCTTCACCTTCGTCTGGAGCCGATCTTCCGATCGGCGGCACGCGGCGATGACCATGGACGACATCGCGATCACCCGAGGAGTATCCTTTTGCACCAGACTTGACGGCGTGAGACAACATGTCCGCAGAGGCGGCAGACTGACCTTTCACCAAGGGAGTTCCAGCATGAGTGCGCGCAAATGGGGTTCGGAAACCCAGGTCAATACCAACACATCCGGAAATCAACAATTCGCCGATGTCGTCGCGTTGCCGGACGGTGGCTTCGTGGTTGTCTGGCAGGACGAAGACGCAACTGGCGGCGACGGAAGTCTGTCCTGCATCAAGATGCAGCGGTTCGATACCATGGGTGAAAAGGTTGGGGGCGAGGTCATCGTCAATACGACGACCCTGGGAAACCAGACGCTACCCCAAATTGCCGCAACGATTGAAGGCTTCGTGGTTGTCTGGCGAGACGGCTCAGGGCTGGCCAGAGACGGTGACGACATCCGCTATCGCAGGTATGATGCCGAGTGCATACCGCTCGACGAGACCGACCGTATCGTCACCGTGACCGGCAATACCACGGATGTCTGGGCCAGTGTCTCCACCTGGATTGGCGGTGGTTTTGTGATCGTCAGCCAGAACGTGACCGGAGAAATAAACTATAGCGTTTTCAATGCGAACGGATTGCAAGTCTTCAACTCCAGTATAGTCATCGAATCAAATTTCAGCTCACAGCCCGATATCGCAATTCTTAGAAATGAAGACGTTGTTGCTGCATATGTTGACGAAGTGACCGGCAATGTCCTGATGCAGATCAGTGCGGATTCCGTCATTTTTTCATCTTCAGTCGTCGTCAACGACACGCCGCATGGAGATATCGCAGACCCGGATATCCTCGCGCTCGCAAACGGCGGTTTCGTGATTGCGTGGAGCGACTTCAGCGGCCAATATCCGGATACTGAAAGATATGCAGTACGCATGCGGGCCTTCACGCCGGATGGTGTTGCTTTCGGCCCGGAAGTTACTGTCAATACCAATACTGTACATGACCAGAAACTTCCAGACATGGTGGCTCTGGCAGATGGCGGATTTGCCGTCATTTATGAGTCCAACGCCAGTTCTGTGATCCGGGGGCAGCTCTTTAATGCCGACCTGTCCCGGCGAGGGGCCGAGTTCACCGTCAGCAATATCAATTTCGATGAACACGAGGAGCCGGCCGTTACCCTTCTCGCCGATGGGCGGATCGCCGTCGTGTGGTCCAACGAACTTGGCAATCTCGACGGTGATACGTCCGGGGCTTCAGTGCAGGTACAGATCATCGATCCGCGCGACGGTATCATCGATGGCGATGCCGGCAATAATCTGCTTCACGGCCACGATGTTCTCGGCGACATCATGACGGGGTTTGGCGGCAACGATACGCTCATCGGCCTAGCCGGCAACGACCAATTGAATGGTGGCAATGGCGACGACACACTTCTTGGCGGCAAGGGTGACGATATCGCCTGGGGCGGTATCGGCGACGATGAACTGGCTGGCAACTCAGGTGAGGATGACATTTCCGGAGAGGCCGGAAATGACACTTTGCGTGGTGGCAGGGACGATGATGTGCTGTTCGGCGGCGATGGGCAGGATAGACTGTTTGGTGGTGATGGGGCCGACGTTCTGAACGGTGGCCAAGGCCTGGATACAGCAGGCTACACAGATGCTGGAGGCAGCATCATCGTCAGCCTTGACGGAAGCCTCACGCCGGGTGGCGCGGCGATCGGCGATCAGTTGATCAGCATCGAGAACCTCACGGGTTCCACGTTCAGCGATACGCTTGTTGGATCTGCGGCTGCAAATACGATCTCGGGCGTCAATGGCAGCGACATAATCGACGGCAAGGCTGGCAATGACAAGATTATCGGCGGGCGCGCAGCCGACACATTGACCGGAGGGAGCGGTAACGACGCATTCCGCTACTTGACCCTCAGCGATGGCGAAGACCTGATCAATGACTTTTCAAGCACAGGCGCGGGAAACAACGACCGGTTCGAGTTCAAGGGTACGTCGTTCGCCAATCTTCCCGCCGGAAAAATCAACGCTAACGAGTTTCAGAAGTCAACATCGAGTGTTGCGGCAGATGCAGATATCCGTTTTCTCTTCGAGACCGATACCGGCATCCTGCGTTTCGACGCGGACGGCAACGGCAGCGCTGCCGCCATCATCATCGCCACGCTGCAGTCTGGTGCCACCATGTCGATCAACGATATCGCGATCATCTGACGCCCGCCACGTTTCAGGCGCGATTTTCTGGTTTCTGGCGCTGGTCCGAACGGGGGCCGGGAGCAAGGCAATGAAGATAACTGCGCTGATCGTGGTGTCATTTGTGGCACTTGGCGCGACAGGTGCGGCGGTGGTGCCGCGCGGGCTTGAAGCAGCGGCATTGTTCGCAGGCCCGCGCGATGAACAGGCGGTGACGGAATATAGGCTTGCGGGCCGCTCGCCCGGCCAATACGCCGTCGAGATCGAAACCGCGCTTTCAGCCAAGGACGAGGAGCTTGCCGATAGTCTCGTCACTCTTGCGGGTGAAAGAAACATTGCGCTGCCCGCCGATCTTCTCGGTAAGGTCGAACGCGCCAAGGCCGAGGCCGATGCACGTGGTCTCGAGGATGCGTGGGACGGTTTCCTCTCCGGGCAGGCGCCAAATGAATCCGCGCTTGCCGGATCGGTGGCAGCCGATCTGACGGGCTTCGGCGATATGCGCGACCTGTTCCAGCAAGCCAACCGCTATGTTGACGGTCAGGAAGTGGACAGCTTTCTGGTCGGGCTGGCGGCTGTCGGCCTCGGCCTCACGGTCGCCACCTATGCCAGCGACGGGTTGCTGTTTTCGGCACGGAGCGGCGTCAGCACGATCAAGGCCGCGAAGCGCGCGGGACGCTTGTCCCCTGCCCTTCTGAAGCATGTGGGAGTTCTCGCCACGGATGCCGTCGATACCAAAGCCTTTGGCGTCATGGCCGCATCTCTCAAGAGCCTGGACCTTGCCGCAGCCCGCGCTGCGGCCAAGGCGCTGGTCAAACCTCAGGCTCTTGGCCGGATCAGTGACCTCGGCTCGGACGTGGCCACGATCGGCAGCAAGGTCGGCTATCGCGGCACGCTGCAGACGCTTGCCGTGGCGGAATCTGCCGAAGATGTGAGCCGTGTGGCGAAACTTTCCAGCCGTTTCGGCAAGGCCACGCGCGGCGTTCTGGTGCTCGTGGGCACCGCAATAACCTTTGCCAGCGTGGCAGGCACGGCGACGATGTGGCTCGTCACGTTGCTGATATGGGCCGGGGCCGCTCTCATGGCGGTGGCAAAACTCGCACTGTGGCTCGGCCGCTGGCTTTGGCCCCGGCGCGGGCCGCGCCTGCGGATCGCCTGAGAGCCGGGTCAGGCCGGTTTCGGTGACGCCCTGTGTGTCATCAGCCAGCCGATCATCACGAGGCCCAGCAGCACCATGGGGAACACCGCATAATTGACCGCGTCCCACCCGAACCATGCCAGCAGCTTGCCTGCGCTCAGCGAGGTGAGCGCCGTGGTGCCGAACACGAGAAAATCGTTCAGCCCCTGCGCCTTGTTGCGTTCGGCGGATTCGTAGGTGGTGGTGAGCAGTGTGGTGCCGCCGATGAAGCCGAAGTTCCAGCCCAGACCCAGCAGGATCAGGCCCACGGCGAAATTCTCGAATCGAATGCCCATGAGGCCCGCGACGGCGGCGGCCACCAGAAGCACCATTCCGAGCGCCGAGATTTTCTCCGCCCCGAAACGCGCGATGAGGCTTCCGGTGAAAAAGCTGGGCACGAACATGGCCAGCGCGTGCCACTGGATGACCCAGCTTGAATCCTGCACCGAGAAGCCGCAGCCCAGCATGGCGACGGGCGTCGCCGTCATCACCAGCACCATGATTCCGTAGGCGATCATGGCGGTCAGCGCCGCCACGATGTAGCGCGGCTGACGGGCTATTACCCCAAGCGGGCGGCCCGTCGGCTTGGCGATATCGTCCTTGTGCGGAATGTCTATGGCCAGCAGGAGAACTGCACCCAGTACGGAAAGCCCCGCCATCGCTGCCCATGTGCCGGCGAAGGTGACGGGGGAGAAGAGATCAACCGTGCCCATCACCATGAGCGTGCCGAACAGCGCCGCAGCGATGCCGCCCGTCATCACCCAGGAAATGGCTTTCGGGCGGAAGGCCGGGCTCGCCGTATCTGCCGCTGCAAACCGATAGTACGAGGCCGAAGCCTGATAGATGCCGAGCAGGAAGGCGCCGAGCAAAAACAATCCGAAGCTGCGCTCGAAGATAGCGTAGGTGCCGACGAGGCCTCCCACGGCTCCCGCGAGCGCGCAGGAGACGAAGCCAACGCGGCGGCCCACGCGCTTCATCATCAGCGAAATCGGGAAAGTTGTTGTCGCCGTGCCGATGATCATCATCGACATCGGCATGGTGGCCCATGCGGGATCAGATGACAATTGCGAGCCGACGAGGCCGGCAGTAACGACCAACGCGGTTGTCACCGCGCCATAGAGCGCCTGCGCGATGGCGAGGATCACCGCATTGCGGCGGGCCTTCGTGTCGTCGAAATGGACGGCCGGGGCCGTCACGCGGTGAATTCCTGCGGACGCTTCAGCCGCGCCAGCCGGTCGAGAACGCCATTGACGAAACGTGGCTCTTCCTTGCCGAAGAAGGCATCCGCCACGTCGACATACTCGCTGATCGCCACGCGGGCCGGCACGCGCTCCATGAACATCAGCTCAAAAGCCGCGGCGCGCAGGATGGCGCGCACGGTGGAATCCAGCCGGTGCAGCGGCCACGCCTTGTCGAGCAGTTGGTCGACGGCCGGATCAATGGTTTTCTGCTCGCGCACGACGCCATCGACCACTTCGCGCAGATGCTTGTAGTCGGCCTCGCCGCACTGGCCGTCCTCGAAATTCTCGCCCATGGCGCGCGACGAGAACTGCGCGAGAGTCTCGCCCACGTCGCTGCCCGAAAGGTCCATCTGGTAGAGCGCCTGAACGGCACCGAGCCGCGCGGCTGAGCGTTCGACGAGCTTGGCTGAGCGCTTGTCGGTCACGATTGGGCCATGGCGGCATCCGCCTCCGCAGCCTTGCGGCCCATCAGTCGCTGAAAGCGGATCATCGCAAGTGCTGCATCGGCAGCCCCGCCGCCCTTGTCCATGTCGTCGACCTTGGCGCGCGCCCAGGCTTGCGCCTCGTTCTCGCAGGTGAGGATGCCGTTGCCGATGCACAGGCCCTCGGTCGTCAGGTTCATGATGCCGCGCGCGCTCTCGTTGGCGACGATATCGTAATGCGTGGTTTCGCCCCGGAGCACGCAACCCAGCGCCACGTAGCCGTGGTAGAGCCCCGTCTCATGGGCCATGGCAATGGCGCCCGGAATCTCAAGTGCGCCCGGAACGGCGATGCGCTCCCATGTGGCGCCCGCCCGCTTGATGGCGCCAATGGCGCCCAGGCACAGCTCATCGCAAAGCTCGCCATAGAAGCGCGCCTCGAGGATGAGGATGTTGGCCCGCACCTGCTCAGCGGGGGCGTTCTGCTTTTCGATCTTCATGACGGTTTGTACTCTGTGAGGCGCGCCACATAGCGCGCCAGCATGTCGATTTCAATGTTGACGCTCTGGCCCGGCTTCATGCCGCCCCAGGTGGTGACGGCTTGCGTGTGCGGAATGATGTTGACCCCGAAGACGTTACCCTCGACCTCGTTCACCGTCAGGGAGGTTCCGTCGATCGCCACCGAGCCCTTCGGCGCGATGAAACGTGCAAGCTCGTTGGGCACCCGGAAGCGGAAACGCTTCGAGTCGCCCTCCGGCGTAATCGAGACGATTTCACCCAGCCCATCGACGTGACCCGAGACGATGTGGCCGCCCAGTTCATCGCCGATCTTGAGGGCCCGTTCGAGATTGATGGGTGTGCCTTCAGTCCAGTTGCCGAGCGTCGTCTTCGACAGGGTTTCGGCCGAGGCCTGGATCGCGAACCAGTCGCTACCCTTCTCGATGACAGTCAGGCAACAGCCGTTGCAGGCGATGGATGCGCCCATGTCGATGCTCGGCAGGTCATAGGCGGTCGCGATCTCGAAACGGGTATCGCCGCTCTTTGCAATGGCGCGGACCGTGCCGATGTCGGTGATGATGCCGGTGAACATGTTTTCCGCTTCAGTTGATGCGGGCTTCATAGACCGTCAGCACATCGCTCCCAAGCGTTTCCTGCTCGCGCATGGTGAATGGCTGCAATGCCTGATCCAGCGTCAGGCCCGCCAGCGCATCGACCCCGCCGGGGCCAAGCGGTTTCGGTGAGCGGACGAGGTGAAACTCATCGATCAGCCCGGCTTCGAGGAAACTCCGCGCCACCCGTGCTCCGCCCTCTACCATCAGGCGGTTGATGCCGCGCGCGCCAAGATCGGCCAGAACGTCGCGAACGTCCGCTCGCAGCACCTCGGCGCCGCGCCGCGCCAGATGCGAGGACGGCGGAAGATCGCCGCTGCGGCTCAGAACGAAGGGTTTCGGGGAGCGGTCTTCCAGACCGGGAAGGCGGCAGTTCAGTTCAGGATCATCCGCCAGCACCGTACCCATCCCCACGAGGATCGCATCGCACTGGGCGCGGAGCAGATGGACCCGCGCCTTCGCCTCCGGTCCTGAAATGGCCGTGCGCTGGCCCTGCCCCGCTGCAATCTTGCCATCGGCAGAAATTGCCATCTTTAGAATCACTTGCGGGCGGTGCTTCAGAATTCGAGTCAGGAAGCCGGCCATGTCGCGCCGCGCCTGGTCGGCACCGAGTCCGGACTGAAAGGCAATGCCTGCGCGGTCCAGAATGGCGTGGCCGCCGCCGGAGACGCGGGGGTCCGGGTCCTCGATCGCCGTCACCACGCGGGCAATCCC
>NZ_JBGSOZ010000064.1:0-6725 GCF_041738905.1 Aestuariivirga sp. | reverse complement strand
GCGGCCATAGCTCTGGCGGGCCGCCTGATCCGCCGCACGCGCAGCGGCTTCCGCCGTCATTCGTCCATTTGCATGACGGGGCGCACCTCGACCGAGGCATAGGCCGCGGCCGGGCACTTCGCCGCCCAGTCAAGGGCCGTATCGAGATCAGGCACGTCGATCACATAGAAGCCGCCAAGCTGTTCCTTGGTGTCGGAATAGGGCCCGTCCTGAACGTGCCGCTTGCCGTCGCGCACCCGCACGGTCGTGGCCATGGCGGGCGGCATCAGGCCGGCGCCGGAGACGACGATACCAGCCTGCTCCACGGCCTTGACATAGGCCGACCAGCTCGCCCAGTAAGCCGGAGCCTCGGCGCTGTCGCGCTTGGCCAAGTCTTCGGCGGTTTCGACGAATACGAGCATGTATTTCATGGCGTTTGGGTGTCCCTTCGGGTTGGAGTTTATCATGACTGCGGCGGGGCGGTCGATTCCACCCTGCATGCCATTGAGCCGCGAGGCTTGAGCATTTCGACAGGCCGAGCGAATTTTTTTGTAACATTGAGATTCAGGGACTATCTGAACGTCAGATCAGGGAGATATGCCATGGGCCTGCGCGAAGACATTTCAGCTGCCACCAAGGAGGCCATGAAATCCGGCGACAAGAAGCGTCTCTCGACGCTGCGCCTGATGAGCTCCGCCATCAAGGACAAGGATATCAACAGCCGCACCGACGGTCATGACTCAGTGCTCACACCGGATTCAGGGCTGGTGGAGCTCTTTGCGAAAATGGTGAAGCAGCGGCAGGAATCGGTTGCGGTCTACGAGCAGGGCGGACGCCCCGAACTGGCCCAGAACGAGCGTGACGAGATCGCCATCATCCAGTCCTTCATGCCGAAGCAATTGTCGGACGACGAGGCGAAGGACGTGGTGGCAGGCATCATCAAGGCCGTGGGCGCATCCACGGTCAAGGACATGGGCAAGGTCATGGCTGAGCTCAAGGCGAAGTATGCGGGGCAGATGGACATGGCCAAGGCCGGGGCCACCGTGAAGTCCCTGCTCGGATAGTCCAATCGCTTACGGGAGTTGCCAGATGAGCAATCGCATGCCCACCTTCTTCATTTCTCATGGTGGCGGACCGTGGCCGTGGCTTCCGCAGATGCGGGCGATGCTGAAGCCGCTGGAGGATTCACTCGCTGCCATTCCCGGCCAGTTGCCGGAGCCCGCCAAGGCCATCCTTATGGTTTCCGGGCATTGGGAGGAGCCTGACTTCGCGGTCATGTCATCTGCCAATCCGCCGATGGTCTATGACTATTCAAACTTTCCTGCCTTCACCTACGAGATCAAGTATGAAGCGCCGGGAGCGCCGGCACTTGCAGCCCGCACGCGTGACCTCATCGCCAACGCAGGGCTTTCCACCCATCTCGATCCTGCGCGGGGGTATGATCATGGTGTCTTCGCGCCCATGGCGGTGATGTATCCCGATGCGAGCGTGCCTACTTATCAGGTCTCGCTGAAATCCGGATACGATCCTGAGCTTCATCTTCAACTGGGCCGGGCGCTCGCTCCCTTGCGGGACGAAGGCGTCGTCATCGTGGGATCTGGGCTCAGCTATCACAATCTCCGCCGCATGGGCGAACCGGGCCGCATTCCGTCTGCGCAATTCGATGCGTGGCTCGATGCCGCCGTGACCAGCGAGCCTGAAAAGCGCGTGGAACTGCTGAAAGCCTGGGATACGGCACCCGCCGCCCGCATCTGCCACCCCGAAGAGGATCATCTCATTCCGCTGATGACTGCGGTGGGCGCTGCCGAGTCCGAGAAGGCCACCCGCATCTATTACGACAACAATGCCTACGGCGGCATCACGGCGTCGAGCTACCGCTTCGGGTAAGGAGAGCTTTCCATGAGCGAGCAGCCGCAGATCCGCTTCGAAGATGGGGCCGCCTACGAGTCGTTCATGGGCATATGGAGCCGATCCGTCGGCCAGCAGTTTCTTGATTGGGTGAAACCAGAGCCAGGACTGGACTGGATTGACGTCGGTTGCGGCAACGGTGCCTTCACCGAATTGCTGGTGGAGCGCTGCAAGCCTGCGCGCGTGCTGGGTTTCGATCCATCGCCCGCGCAGCTCACCTATGCGCGCGAGCGGCACAAGGCCGGGGTTGCGACGTTCGTTGAGGGCGATGCCATGGCCATTTCGGCCGAGGACAAGAGTTTCGATGCGGCCGTGATGGCGCTCGTCATCTTCTTCGTGCCTCAACCGGCGAAGGGTGTGGCCGAGATGGTGCGCGTGGTGAGGCCGGGCGGCGTGATCTCGGCATATGCCTGGGACATTCTTGGCGGCGGTTTTCCGCTGCACGTCATTCAGGAGGAAATGGAGTCCATGGGACTTCCGCCGCTTCTGCCACCGAGTGCAGAAGCTTCGCGCATGGACAATCTTCGCGGCCTGTGGACCGAAGCCGGGCTGACCGGCGTCGAGACGCGCGAGATCATCGTCGAGCGTACATTCGGCAATTTCGAGGAATTGTGGTCGATCAGCCAATCAGGACCGCGCCTCTCGCAGCTTCTCAAGGGGCTGACACCAGAGGCTCGCGAGGTCCTCAGGGAAAAGGTCAGGCTGAGGCTACCTGCAGGCGGCAGCGGCGCCATCACCACCGGTGCGCGGGCCCATGCAGTCAAGGGCAGGGTGCCCGCTTAGCCCTTGACCCATACATTGAAATCCGGTGATTGCACCGGTACGGTGGCGGCCATACCAATCAATCGAGGATGTTCACGATGTCATTCCTGAAGAAGCTCTTTGGCGGCGGCGACAAGTCCGGCGAGGCCGCACCGGCGGCCGCAAAGGCGCAGGTCGAGCACAAGGGCTATGTAATCAAGGCCATGCCCTACAAGGAGGGCGGCCAGTGGCAGACGTGCGGCATCATCGCCAAGAGCGTCAATGGCGTGCTGAAGGAGCACCGCTTCGTGCGCGCTGACCGGTTCTCGGATGAGGATTCAGCCGCCGACCATTCCCTCGTGAAGGGCCGCCAGATCGTCGATCAGGTGGGTGACAGGATGTTCGATCAGGGCTGAATCGTTCAGCCCAGGCAGTAGTTGAAGCTGACGCTTATCCGGTTGCCCTCGGCCCGGTTCAGCGGCACCTCATGACGGAGCCAGCTTTCCCACAGCATGAGGGTTCCGACCTTCGGGCTGAAATGCACATGCGACTTAAAGGCTTCGGGCGCGTTCTTCTTGCGCGGCGGCGCGGCCATGTGGAACCCAAGGCGCGGGTCTTCATAGACGATGGGGCCAGCACCTTCGGGCACGGCGACATAGTAGGTGCCGCTGATGACGGAGTTGGGGTGGATGTGGGACGTGTGCGAACCGCCTTCGGGCATGACGTTCACCCACAGGGAATCGCATACCGGCTTCATGCCGCGCAAATCCCAGTGCAGTTGCTTGGCATAGGCCAGCGCGTGCTTGTCGATCAGCTTCACCAGCCGCTCGAATTCGGGGAAGCGCCAGGGCAGGTCGTTCAGCGATGCGTATGACGTGTAGCCTGGATAACCATGCTTGTCGCACCATCTGAGACCGGCCACATCGTCCATGCTGAGCGACATGGCGACGGCCTCAAGCTCGCGGTTCAGTTTCGCGGGCGCGATGTCATCGGCGCGATAGATGCGGGTGACGAAGAGGTCATGTGTTTCAGCCATGGCCTCCCCGATAGCGGAGGGCTCAATCGCCTTCAAGCGCCTTGACGACGATGGCCGCGACATCCGCCGCGCTGTGCTTTGTCAGGTCCTTGTTGATTTCCTGCAGCGTCGCCTTCTGCAGCTGCAGAGACGCAGCCTTGCGATAGACGCCCAAGGCAACGGGCGGTGCCACGACGACCAGTTCCGTGAACTCGCCCGCCTTCAGATCGGCGTCCATGTCGGCCGCCATCTGCTGGATGAAGCGGTCCTCGGCCTGCTGATGGTAGTCGGTGGCGTCGATCGACGAGCGGTCGCCGCCCAGGCTGTTGACGCGTGGCGGCTTGTCGGTGCCAAGCTCACGGGTGGGGGGCGTATCGTTGTCATAATTCTTGACCGAACGGAGGTCAGGCTTGCCAACCTGGCCGACATTGCGGAAAACTTGCGCGCGACCGCCATCTGTCACCAGAACACGGGTATTATGGTTCAATCGATTCATTGAATCCTCCTTGATATACACTAATTCTGGCCCCGGCTTGAGGTTCCCGCCTTGCGGAAGATCAAATGTGCCGTCACTTTCTGGCGAGGAGACGTCATGCATCATCTGTTTCACTTCGAACGCCGCAAGCAACCTGTGGCAAGCAGAGGGGTGTTTTCCAAGCGCCTGCTGCGAAATGGGCTGTGGTCTATGGTCATCATTGCCGTCTCATTGGGCATCGGCATGGCAGGGTACATGGGTTTCGAGTATATGGGCGCCGTCGATGCCTTCGTGAATGCCGCAATGATCCTGTCGGGCATGGGGCCGCTCACACCGCTGTTCACCACAGGAGGGAAAATTTTCGCCGGGCTCTATGCAATCGTCTCGGGGCTGCTGCTCTTCGCCGTCGCTGGCCTTATCCTCGCGCCCATCTATCATCGCATCCTGCACCGGTTTCATGTCCAGGATGGCAATGATCCCGAACCTGCAGTGCCCACAAGGAAGACCAGACCATGAGTCGCACCCTTTCAATCGCCGCCGCGCAGTATCCGCTCTCCGAGATGGACAGCCTTGGCGAGTATGAAGCCAAGATCACCCGCTGGGTGGAGGAGGCCGTGAGGCATGGGGCGGAGCTTCTGGTCTTTCCGGAATACGCCGCCCTTGAGCTCGGTTCGCTGAGCGAAGCGGGCCGCGACCTGACGGGATGCCTCGGCGCGGTGTCCGCCCTCATCCCGGAGATTGACAGGGTTCACGCTGCCCTCGCGAAAAAGCATGGCGTCACCATCGTCGCCGGAAGCGCGCCGCAGCTTCGGCCCGATGGCTCGGTCGTCAATGTCGCCCACATCTTCGGGCCGAATGGCGCCAAAGGGCATTTCGACAAGATCATGCCGACGCCCGGCGAGCGCGAGACCTGGAACATCAAAGGCGGCCGCAGCCTCAAGGTCTTCGACATCGGCAAGGCGAAGGTCGGGCTCCTCATCTGCTACGACATCGAGTTCCCGCTGCTGTCGCGCGCGCTGGCCGAGGCGGGGGCAGACATCATCCTTGCGCCCTCCAACACCGAACTCGAACATGGCTACTGGCGCGTCCGTATCGGCGCCATGGCGCGGGCGCTGGAAAACCAAGTCTATACGGTCCATGCGCCCGTCGTGGGGCAAGCGCCGTTCTGCCCGGGGTCTCCCGTCAATGCTGGCGCCGCCGGGATCTTCGCGCCGTCCGACAAGGGATTTCCGCCGGGCGGCGTGGTGGCGTTGGGCGAGATGAACGCCGAACAATGGGTCCATGCCACGGTGGACCTCGGCCTCATGGCGCAGGTGCGGGCATCGGGAGCCGTGCAGACCTTCCGCCACTGGCCCGAGCAACCGGGCGCTGGACCGCTCCCCAAGGCCGAGGTCATCGACCTCACCGGCGAAGCTTAAGTCTGGTCGAGAATCTGGTCTTGCGGAAACGCCTTGGCGAGGGCCCGCCGCGCCGCGTGGCCTGCATCGAGATCGGTTGCATTGATGACGGCGAGCCTGAATCCGCCCGGCGGCATCGGATGGTCCTCCGGGGCCTTCACCTCGTGGAAGGTAACTTGCAGGCTCTTTACATCGGGCATGGCGCGGATGCGGAACTGAAACTCCAACGAGGGATGGCGGAAGGCATGGCCATGCGCGGCGAAGAGCGGAATGGAGTAGCCGTCGCGGCGATCATCATCGGCAAAGTACCATTCGCCCTTCGCGTAGAGCCGGACAAGGGCCTCGACCCAGCCCTCGCCATAGAGGTCGCACCACTGGTCGGCAAAGCGCAGGTGTGCTTCGATGATGAGTCCGCCGATGGTCTCGAAATTGATGATGCCGGTGTAGCCTCGCATGTGCTCAGAGGTCCATCGGGAGAGGTAGGTCTCAAGATCGGGAAAGGGCTTGGCATGGATGGTCCAGTGCCGGAACATGCCGTCGAGCCATGGAACGCCCGTGGCGTGCCGGGCCCACACGATGCGGCCATCCTGAATGGCGCAGTCGGTCGAGACATGAGGGCCCCTCAGCAGTTCCATCCACATGTGGCCCGGCTGCGAGGCGTGGTCCATTTCACCCGCGCTGGCGATGACGCGGCTGCCGAGCCCCATGCCCTTGAGATTCACGATCGGCTTTGAAAACACCGGATAGCGATCAGGCGGCACGCCGTGCGGACCGCAGGCAATGCCCTGGCTCTCCGCCACCTTCAGCTTGTCATAGATCCAGCGGTGGCGTGGATAGAGCGTCCAGCAATCGGGATCGTCCGTGGGGATAAGCACATCATCCGGGCACGGAACACTCTCGAAGTACTGGAACCTCCAGGGGTCTCGCTCAAGGACGGGCATGGCCGGAAACTATCATGGCCATGCTGCCAGGCAATGTCAGTTAGAGCAACCGGCGGTCGATTGTCCGCCGATAGGTTGCTCGAAAGCTTTGAATCCGGCGCATTTTCCGCTTCGCAAATGTTTCCACTTGCTCGCCCAATGCGCTAGCGGATTTCCCAGGTGATGTTCACGTCGATCGACAGGGTCTGCTCGCCCGCGGCCACCGGGACGGGGGCGGGCATGGCCTCGGCGGCCATGGCCTTCGCGCGCATCGGCATCGGGGGCTGGTA
>NZ_JBGSOZ010000059.1:0-46672 GCF_041738905.1 Aestuariivirga sp. | reverse complement strand
AGATCGAGAACATGTTCGGAAGGCTCAAGGACTGGCGGCGCATCTCAACCCGCTATGACCGTTGCTCTCACACCTTCTTCTCGGCAATCTGCATTGCGGCCAGCGTCATCTTCTATCTCAATCAATGAGTCCTGACCCTAGCCAATCGCCTAAGTATCTACCTTAAGTATTTGAATGCAATGGCCGCCCTTTGGGCGGCCATTTTGCATCTGCACAGAGGCGCAGCGCAGGTTTTCATGACGATTTCATCTCGGATTGATGAACTTTCCCCCATTTCGCCTTGTTTGCGCCATGCCACCCGGCGCATAGGAACCCGCTTGAAAACCGGCAGCGGGAGCCGCCGGATGGACCAGAGGGTGCGCGATGACCATGACCACGGCAGAAGGCGATGCGATTGCACCGGCGACCGCTGGCCGTTCTTCCGCCCCATGGCTCCGCACCGCAATCCGCGTACTGTTGCATCTTGCCGTGGCCTATCTCCTGATTCTTGCCGTTCACGCCTTACTCGGCCAATGGACCCCTGAATATCTGCAGGGCCGCGACCTCTGGCACTTCTGGTTCACCCGCATGCTCGTTCCCATGGTCATGCTGGGTGTGCTGGCGTCCGTGGCCCGTATTCTTCCCTCCGGCATTATGCTGGCGGCGGCGCTGCTTTTCGTCGGCACCATTTCGGCGATCAAGCGCGAGTCGACGGGCGAGCCCTTCCAGGTCAGCGATCTCTTCCTCGCGGGCCAAAGCGTCCATCTCTTTCACTATGTGCAGTGGTATCATTGGCTCATGGGCGCGGCGATCCTGCCCGCCACGGCCCTTTACCTGACAAGGCTCCGCTTCCGCTGGTGGAGCATTCCACTGGCCCTCGTCTTCGTGGCGCTTCTCTCGACCTACCGCTTCGAGGCGGTCTCGAAATGGATCCACACCAATGCCTGGTGGATCGGGGTCGAGAACCTCACCTTCAGCCAGGCCGAAAGCGAGCGCATGAATGGCCTCTCGACCCATCTCTATTTCTCGACCGCGGGCCTTCGACTGAAGACCTACGCCGAAGCCGAGGTCAAGCGGGCACTGGAAGCGCTGAACGCACCCTTACCTCCCGCTGCGGCCTCGTCGGGTCCGGCGCCCGATCTCTATCTCATCCTCGGCGAAGCCTGGTGGCGCGATCCCGATGACAAAGCCTCGCCGCTCGACCAGTTGAAGCAGGCGGGCTTCAGTGAAACGTCGGCCGTCTCCCCGGTCTATGGCGGAACCACGCCCAATGCCGAATTCGAAGTCTTGACCGGCATCCCGGTGAGGAGCTTCCAGGCCGGCATCATCCCCTATCAGCACTACGTGCAATATGTGACGGATATGGCCCGCGCCCTGCCGCGCCTTCTCTCGGAAAAGGGCTATGCGGCCACCGCGTACCACAACTTCACCCGCCGCTTCTGGCTCCGTGACCAGATGTATCCAAAACTCGGCTTCGACCGCTTCGTGAGCATGGAAGACATGACGCTCGTCATACAGCCGAACGACTGGCCGACCGACGAAGGCCTCTACAAGTCCGTGCTCGATACGGTGGGCGGAGATGCGCCGCAGTTTCACTTCATCGTGACGGTGCAGACCCACGGTCCCTTCGTGAAGCATGAGACCGATATCGAAGGCCACAATGGCGTTCACGACTATCGCACCCGTCTTGATGCAGCCGCGAAGTCCCTCACCGCGTTCAAGCAGCGTCTGGATGCGAAGGGGCGGCCCTACGCCATCGTGCTGTTTGGTGATCACCTTCCGGGCCTGAGGCTTCACCAATGGAAGAACGGCATGAAGTCGGAGACGGACCCCCGCCTGCATCAGGTTCCGGTACTCATCGCCAGCAATGCGAAAGACCCGGCAGCTCTCGTGAAGACCATTGCGGCGCGCCCGCTCTATTGTTTCCCCCCGCTGATCCTCGACTGGATCGGCCAGCAGTCAAATGACCGCTACATGAACCACGCGGTGCAGAAATGTTCGGAGACCGAAAAGCCGATGCTGCAGCCCGCCGAAGCCGTCATCCAGAATCAATTGTTCTCGAACAGACCGCTGTAGATGCAATTCACTATTCTGGATTTGTTTGGCTTATATTCGGGTCTAATTCGAAGATCCTTTGGTTGAGTTCTATGACAGATCTTCCATATTTCAAGAGTGTGTCTGAAAGCTTGAGCAGTTGGTCAAAGGTATAGGAGTTCAAGCTTTCGTGGTGAAAAACTCCAACAGCATCTAATTTGGCAAAAGTGCACAGTCTTCTAGCGGAATCAAACTTCTGAAAAACGCCATGAATGATGTTGTTTCGATCTCTCGAAGCATTGCTTATCCCATGCAGAAGTGACAGGGCATGTTCTGAATGCCTATGAAGACTCGAAACCTTCAAAAAGCAAAGTCGTAGGTATCGAATTTTCCGTTTCAACCCACGAGGTAGCGCTTGACCATCAGAGTGATCACGTCCGCCAAGCTCATGAAAAATGAACGAGATAGTAACATCTAAAGCTTGCTCTAGGAATGACGCCTGAATAGCAATATTTCCTACCAGCTGGCAGAGCGCATTATACTCTTCATCGCTTACCTTTAGGCTCACTCAGCAATCCTGCACCGAAGCCAAGTCATGATCGAGAAACTCCTTTATGGCCTGGTGAATGAGGGGCGTTTTATTCTTCGTCGAACTTGCTCGCTACCAGGTGTTCGAGAGCCGTAATGGCTGCTTCCGCCTGCGGGCCGGAGGCTTCGACCTCGATTGACGTGCCGATGGCGGCACCGAGCATCATCAGTCCCATGATCGAAGTCGCGGGCACCGTCATGCCGTCGCGGCTCACCTTGATGTCGGCGTCGAAGCCTTCCGCGCATTTGACGAACTTGGCCGAGGCACGGGCATGGAGCCCGCGCTGGTTGATGATCGCCAGTTCCTTGTTCACCGCCGCCACGCCCGTCAGTCCCCCAGAATCTGACTCGCGACATTGATATACTTCCGCCCGGCGTCCTGCGCTGCCGTTGCCGCCTTGTCGAGCGCATAGTCCTTGCGGATGCGGGCGAGTTTCACGAGCATGGGAAGATTGAGGCCGGCGACGACCTCCACCTTGCCGATTTCGAGCAGCGAGATGGCGAGGTTCGAAGGTGTGCCGCCGAACATGTCGGTCAGGATGATGACGCCCGCGCCACCGTTCACGCGTTTGATCGAGGCCGCAATGTCGGCGCGCCGGTTCTCCATGCGGTCATCGGGCCCGATGGCGATGGTCTCGATCCCCGATTGCGGGCCCACGATGTGTTCGAGCGCAAACAGGAATTCCTCGGCCAGACGGCCGTGGGTGACCAGGACGAGTCCGATCATGGTGACACTGAAACTCCGCGCTCCCGCCGTTCAAGGGTGGCGCACAATGCCTCTAACGCGGTTGCGATGCAATATACCATTCAACTCGGCTGAAAATGATCCAGAGCCGCCCTTATCCGGGCGGGTGCAGAGGCTTTTTCCGGATCGATGAGGATGAGCGGGATGGATATTCCGAGGATGTCCATCCGGGCCCGGTCGAGTTCCGGCATCCGCTCGATTTCGATGGCGGGCGTCAGCCGCACGGCGAGTGCCATCGGAGCTTCGGCAAGCGCAGCCACATTCACGGTTCCCAATCCCCGAATTTCAAGCTTGCCCGCCAGCGCAGCAGGTGCGGAAGCCGAAAGACTGTCGCCAATGCGCCGCACCGCCACCTGGTCGTCCGCCACCATCCTTGCATGGCGGAGCTGTCCTGAAATGCCGCTTCCCGAATGATCGAGAAGCCGAAGTACCAGATCGGACTTGCCTGCGCCGGGTGCTCCCAGAAGGAGGACACCTTTGCCGTCGATGGCGATGCAGCTACCGTGAATCAGTGCTTCCTCATGCATGTTCGGCTCCCGGAATGCGGACGGTGAAGCGGGCGCCCAGCACGGGCTTCTCGCCACTTTCGTCCGCCTTGCCATAGCGGTTCTCGGCCCAGATGCGGCCGCGGTGGGCTTCCACGATCTGCTTCGAGATCGAGAGTCCGAGACCCGAATTCGACCCGAAGCTGCCGTCCGGCCTGTCGGTATAGAACCGCTCGAAGATGCGCTCCAGATTGTCGGGTCTGATGCCAGGGCCGGAATCCTCGACCCGGAACTCGACTTCCGATCCAACCCTCCGCATGCGGACGATCAGTTGGGTGCCAGGCCGAGTGAAAGATCGTGCATTGTCGACAAGGTTGCGGGTCACCTGGCCCAGGCGTGAATCATGCCCCATCACGGTGTAGGCGCTGGTGCGGTCCATGCCCGGTGGCGGCTTCGCGATCTCCAGCACGATTTCGGGCTGTTCGTTCTTCCGCGTGTCGTTGGCATAGCTCACGATGGTTTCAAGCAGTTGGGCGATGTCGAGAGCACGCGCCTCGGATCGCGCCAGTTCCGCATCGAGCCGCGAGGCATCGGAGATATCGGTGATGAGCCGGTCCAGCCGCTTCACGTCATGCTTCACGATATCGACCAGACGTTCACGCTGCTCGGGCGTCTTGGCATAGGCCAGTGTTTCGACGGCGCTGCGCAGTGACGTCAGCGGGTTCTTCAATTCGTGGCTGACATCCGCCGCGAAGGCTTCGATTGCCTCGATGCGCTGGTAGAGCGCATTCGTCATGTCGCGAACCGCGCCTGAGAGATCGCCGATTTCATCACGGCGCGAGGAGAAGTCGGGGATTTCGACGCGCTTGTTGACGCCCCGCCGCACCCGCTCTGCCGCCGCCGCCAGCTTGCGAAGCGGCAATGCGATTGTGGAGGCGAGCAGCACCGACAGCACCAGAGTTACAAGCGCCACGAAGCCGAAGGTCATGAACACCACCTGCCGCTCGGCCCGGATCACGTCGTCGATCTCGCCGCCCGTGGTCGACAGCACAAGCGCTCCCAGCACCGCGCGGAAGCGCTGCACTGGCACGGCGACGAGAACGATGATCTGCCGCCGGTCATTGAGGCGGACGACGCTCACCTTGGCGCCGTTCAGCGCCGCTGCGACTTCGGGAAATTCCTTGCCGTTGCCGAGGTCGTATTCGGCCTGCCTTGGATAATCGTAGCTGAAGCTCCAGGCGATCAGCCGGTTCCACAATGACTGGAACCAGCCTTCATCGGCAGCGTTGAGCGGCGGCAGGTCGGACTGCACGATGTCGCCGCGGCTGTAGAGAAATCGGCTATCGACGACGAGGTTGCCGTCCTTGTCGATGATCCGTGCGCGGACCGTCGTGTTGGCGAGCAGCCGCTTGAGGATGGGACCGGCCGTCTCGGGGTCGATGGGGAAATCGAGGTTCGAGAGCTGGTCGGCATCGGCCAGCGCATCGTCACTCGAATCGGCGAGTGAGTCAGGATCAATGACGATCGAGCCGGTGTCGACGGTGGCTGAACCTGCGATGGCTGCCGCGATGATCTGCGCCTGCGTGGTGAGGCTCATCACGCGCGCATCGATGAGGCCCTGGCGGAACTGGTTCGAATAGAGAATGCCGGTGACCAGCACGATAAGGCCCAGCAGGTTCAGCAGCACGATGCGGCTGGTGAGCCGCTGCGGGGCGAATCGCCTGATCCAGCTTTCCCGCGCGGGCGCGGTATCGCCTTCCGCATGCTCGGCCTGTTCCTCGGCTTCCATGCGGTCGGCAGGTTCTGGCGTCTTCACGCGGTCCAGCATGTCAGATCGGGCCCGATGTTCGGGCCGTCCTATTGCTCCTTGAAGCGGTATCCCACCCCGTAGAGCGTTTCGATGCCGTCGAAGGCCTCGTCCACCGCATTGAACTTCTTGCGAAGCCGCTTGATGTGGCTGTCGATGGTGCGGTCGTCGACATAAACCTGGTCGTCATAGGCCGCATCCATCAGCGCGTCGCGGCTCTTCACGATGCCGGGGCGCTGGGCCAGCGACTGGAGGATCAGGAATTCGGTGACGGTTAGAGTCACGGGCTTTCCGTCCCATGTGCAGGAGTGACGGTCGGGGTCCATCGCCAGCTTGCCGCGCTCGATGACCTTAGCGGCCTCCTGCGGCGTCTGCGTGGTGTCGCGGTTCACCGCGCGGCGCATCACCGCCTTCACGCGCTCGACCAGAAGGCGCTGCGAGAACGGCTTCTTGATGAAGTCGTCGGCACCCATCTTCAAGCCGAACAGCTCGTCGATCTCATCGTCCTTGGAAGTGAGGAAGATGACGGGCAGGTCGGACTTCTGGCGGATGCGGCGCAGCAGTTCCATACCATCCATGCGCGGCATCTTGATGTCGAAAATGGCCATGTCGGGCGGATTGTCCTGCAGGCCCTGAAGGGCCGCCGCGCCGTCATTGTACTTCTGCACGGCATATCCCTCGTTCTCGAGGGCCATGCCGACCGATGTCAGAATGTTGCGGTCGTCATCGACCAGGGCGATCGTCGGCATCTTCTTGTTCATCCTTCGCGAATTCCTTCTTCTGGCACTAGGGGCGGAACTGGAACAAAATGTGGCGAACATGATAGGTGCTCTTGGGGCAGATTGCGAGGTAAGAACATGAGCGGGCAAAGAAGTTTCAGCGGAAACGAGGCCAGGAACCTCCTCCGGAGGGCGCGGACGGCAACGCTCGGCACCCTGAACCGGGAAGACGGCATCCCCTATGCGTCGCTTGTTAACGTAGCGACTGACGTGCGGGGCTGCCCGCTGATCCTGGTCTCGACCCTCGCCTGGCATACCAAGAACCTGCTCGCGGACCCGCGCGCCAGCATCATGGTGGCTGAAACGCCGGAGACGGGAGACGCTCTCACCGGTGCCCGCGTCACAGTCATGGGGCGTATCGTCAAGATCGAGTCTGAGCAAGCCAAGCGCCGCTATCTGGCCCGCCACCCCGCCGCTGGCTTTTACGCCGGCTTCGGCGACTTCGCCTTCTGGCGCCTTGAACCCGAGCGCGCCCATGCGGTCGCCGGGTTTGGCCGCATCGAAACCATCGGGGCCGATGAGATGTTTCCCTCAGCCGATGAGATGTCGTCAATGGAAGACAGCGCCATCGCCCACATGAATGAAGACCATGACGACGCCATCCAGCGATTCGCGAACAAGCTGCTGGGAGCTGCTCCCGGAGGATGGAAAATCGCAGGAATTGACCCGGATGGTGCCGATCTGCTGCGTGGTGAAGAGATCCTGCGATTGCCCTTCGACGCGCCCATTTATTCGGGGGCAGCGTTGCGCAGGCTTCTTGCGAGTCTTGGGGAGCAGTCCAAAATCTAGTTTAACACGTCACAAAATGATGTACGATACCGCAGAATATTGATGGAAAAACAGCTTTAACTCATCTTTTTCCTTGCAGGAACGTTTGGCCGGGTCTTAGTGTTCGGTGCTTCAGCCTGAGGAGCCCTGCGCATGGACACTGCGACCGATACCCTGATCCGTTCCGAACTCGCCGCCCTGGGACTCACATGGGTCGACCGCATTTCATGGAATGCCCCGGCGCCGGTGCTCTACCAAGAGGCGATCGCGCGCGGTGAAGGCATGGTTGCAGACGGCGGCGGACTGGTCGTCACCACAGGCCAGCACACGGGCCGCAGCCCGAACGACAAGTTCGTCGTGCGTGATGAGACCACCGAACACACCATCTGGTGGGACAACAACAAGCCCATGAGCCGCGAGCACTTCGAAACGCTCCGCAAGGACTTCATGGCCCATGCCCGCCTCAAGGGCCTCTATGTGCAGGACCTGCTCGGCGGCGCCGACGCGGCCTATGAGCTCCCCACCCGGGTCATCACCGAATTCGCCTGGCATTCGCTGTTCATCCAGCACCTTTTGATCGTGCCGGAGGACTGCACGGGCTTTGCGCCGAAGCTGACCATCGTCGACCTGCCGAGCTTCAAGGCCGATCCCGCCCGTCACGGCACCCGCAGCGAAACCGTCATCGCGCTCGACCTTGCCAACGGGCTCGTCCTCATCGGCGGCACGCAATACGCGGGCGAGATGAAGAAATCCGTCTTCACCGTCCTCAACTATCTCCTCCCCGAGCAGGGCGTGATGCCGATGCATTGCTCGGCCAACGTCGGACCCAAGGGCGACAGTGCCGTCTTCTTCGGCCTCTCCGGCACGGGAAAGACCACGCTCTCCGCCGATCCCTCGCGCACGCTGGTCGGAGATGACGAGCATGGCTGGTCCGGCAACGGCATCTTCAATTTCGAGGGTGGCTGCTACGCCAAGGTCATCAAGCTTTCAAAGGAAGCCGAGCCCCAGATCCACGCCACCACAGAAATGTGGGGCACGGTTCTGGAAAACGTGAAGATCGATCCCGAGACCCGCAAGCTCGACCTCCATGACGGCTCGCTCACCGAGAACACCCGCTCGGCCTATCCCCTGTCGGCCATTCCAAATGCGAGCCGCACCGGAACCGCGCCGATTCCAAAAACCATCGTAATGCTGACAGCCGATGCCTTCGGTGTGCTGCCGCCCATCGCGAAGCTCACGCCCGCGCAGGCCATGTATCACTTTCTCTCGGGTTACACGGCAAAGGTCGCCGGCACCGAGCGCGGCGTGACGGAACCGCAGGCCACGTTCTCCACCTGCTTCGGCGCGCCCTTCATCCCGCGCGATCCGCAGGTCTATGGCAACCTGCTCCGCGACCTCATGGCGAAGCACGATGTCGCCTGTTACCTCGTCAACACGGGGTGGACCGGCGGCGCCTATGGCGAAGGCCACCGCATGCCGATCAAGGTCACGCGTGCCCTTCTTGAGGCAGCCCTGGAAGGCCGCCTCGATGGCGTTCCCATGCGAACCGACCAGAACTTCGGTTTCGCCGTGCCATTGGCCGTCGAAGGAGTCGATTCGAAGATCCTCAATCCGCGCGAGACCTGGTCCGACCAGCGCTCCTATGACGCGATGGCGCGGAAGGTCGTCGGCATGTTCGTCAGGAACTTTGCGAAGTTCGAAGCCAAGACCAGTGCTGACGTGAAGGCCGCAAGTCCCTCGCTCCAGATCGCTGCCGAGTAAGCTCCGCGATCCGAATACCAACATGGCCGGGCGGCCTCGTCTGTCCGGTCATGTTCGTGCTTGAACAGCGCGTCCCGCTGGCGCATGGCTGCTGCCGTGTTCGCCTCGCTCTCGGCATTTCAAAACTCAACGCTTGTTCTCGTCGTGCTGGCAGCCGGCGTGGCGGGCCTTGCGCATGGGTTTTCTGGCTTCGGCGCCGCCTTGATCTTCATGCCCGCCGCGAGCGCGCTGGTAACGCCTGCCATCGCGGCGCCTGTGCTTCTGATAGCTGATGGCCTACTGTCGCTGGGTTTCCTCCCGAAGGCATGGACCCTCGCACGGCGAAGCGATGTCGCGGTGATGGCCGCCGGCGCCGTTGTCGGCGTCCCGCTGGGAACCCTGATTCTCCAGCAAGCCGATCCGCTGCTTCTGCGCTGGGTCATCGCGGCACTGGCAACGGCCATGCTGATGCTGCTCATGTCGGGCTGGCGCTATCACGGCACACCGCGCAAGCCGGTCACGGCCCTCGTGGGGGCAGTGTCAGGGCTCTTCGGCGGCCTTGCACAACTGAGCGGCCCGCCCGTCGTTGCCTATTGGCTGTCGGGCAAGCAAGAGCCGATTGCCATTCGCGCCAACATCATCCTTTTCTTTGGCGCCACCACGCTGTTCACCACGGTGTCCTATCTCCTCACTGGCATCATCACGCTCCAGACGGTGTGGCTCGCGATGCTGGTGGCACCCCTCTATGGCCTTGGCCTCTATGCGGGCGCACGCCTGTTCAGGCTTGCAAGCCCCGAACTGTTCCGGCGTCTCTGCTTTCTTCTCATCGCGATCTCCGTCGTCACCAGCCTGCCGCTCTGGAGATAGCGAAGGAACGGGCCTAGCCCCCTTCCTCATGCGCGACGCAGATGCGCCGGGTCTCTTCCGGGCTGAGCGGTTGCTCGAACAGCATGCAGAGATGCGGGCCTTGCGGATCGTGGTCGCGGCCCTTCTCGCGAAAATACCGGCATGATGAACAAGACCCGAAGCTCGACAGGCCGCCGCGCTTCACTTCCTCCGCCAGAAGTTCGCGCAGGCCCTTGTTCAGCCGCCTCCGCGTCTTTCCGCCAAGCCCGTCGACTGAGGATGCAAGATCGTTCCATGGGTCACGCGCCAGCACCTCGTGGCCCTTCGGCGTGAGCGAGAGGCTGACCGAGCGCCGTTCCCCCAACCGCGCCGATTTGGCAATGAAACCCTTGCGCTCCAGCGAGATCAGCGTTTGCGAGATCGTTCCCTTGGTGGCTCCAAGATAATGCGTGAGCGCACCCGGCGAATTGGAGAAACGATTGGCGCGATCGAGATAGCGCAAGGCCTCCCATTGCGCAGGGTTCAGTCCGTCATCATGTTCACGCGAGCGCATCAGGCGGGCGAGCCGTTCCAACGGCCAGGTTATCGTCGCGCCGTCTGCTTGTTCGTCGTCCTCGTCGCTCATGATCCCGCCGTCCGGCAATTGTCGTCAGCATAGTTTCACAAACGCCCGCCACCCGCGACAGGAATCTGATGCCCCTCAAGCGCCTATGTACCGGACGAGGCTGTCGCGTTGAGCGGGTGTAACGTGAAGGCCATGCTTGGTGCGGCGGTCGAGAATGTCCTCTGCCGTCAGTGCCCATTCCGCCTTGCGGAGATAGTCAACTTCGCAACTGTACAGCAGCCCGCCGAAATGCTGCCCGAGGCCTGCGATGTCCTCCGCCGCACCGATAACTTCCGCAACGCGCGTACCGTAGAGCCGTGCATAATGCCGGGCCAGGTCATCGGGAAGGAAGGGTTTCGCGCGGCGGAGCTCAACGAGGAAGCCATCGAAATCAGCTTCCGGCATATCGCCGCCGGGAAGCGAGGCGAGCGCCGTCCACGGCGCCTTCATGTCCGGAAAGAATGGCTTCAACTTGTCGAGCGCGTGTTCGGCGAGCTTCCGGTAGGTGGTGATCTTTCCACCGAACACCGAGAGCATCGGTGGCTCTCCCGTCACATCGAACACATAGTCGCGCGTGACGGCGGATGGGTTTTCCGCATTGTCGTCATAGAGCGGCCGCACGCCCGAGAAGCTGTGAATGATCTGGTCCTTCGTGATTGCCACCTTGAGATAGCGGTTCACGGCAGACAGCAGATAGTCGATCTCGCGGCTGTCGATCGTCACGTCCTCGGCACGGCCATCATAAGGAATGTCAGTCGTGCCGATCAGTGCCATGTCGCCTTCGTAAGGGTTGACGAAAATCACGCGCTTGTCGTGGTTCTGGAACAGGTAGGCCTGTGGCCCCTCCCAGAATTTCGGCACGATGATGTGGCTGCCCTTGACGAGCCGCACCCGCCGCGGGGAGTTTGAACCGGCAACGCCGTTGATGACATTCTCGACCCAGGGCCCGGCCGCGTTGGCGATGGCACGCGCGCGCACCTTGCTCTGCGTACCATCAGCGGCGGTGAATTCGACATCCCAGCCACCATTCACGCGGCGCGCGGACGTGGCCGCCGTCCGCGTCATCACGATGGCGCCACGCTCCTTGGCATCTAGCGCGTTCAGCGACACGAGGCGGGCATCGTCCACCCAGCAATCGGAATATTCGAAGGCGCGGCGGAACTCGGGCCGAATGGGCTTTCCTTCGGGATCGCGCGTCAGGTCGATGTTGCGGCAACCCGGCAATTTCTTGCGGCCACCGAGATGATCGTAGAGAAACAGACCCAGCCTCACGAGCCAGGCCGGCCGCTGCTCGGGCGAGTGCGGCAGCACGAAGCGCATCGGCCACACGATATGGGGTGCCGCCCTCAGCAGCACCTCACGCTCGATCAGCGCCTCGCGGACCAGGCGGAATTCGTAATACTCAAGATAGCGCAGCCCGCCGTGAATGAGCTTTCCAGAGCGCGACGATGTTCCCTGCGCCAGATCGTCCTTCTCGCAGAGGATCACCGAGAGGCCGCGGCCCACTGCATCGCGGGCGATCCCTGCGCCGTTGATGCCGCCCCCGATGACGACCAGATCGACCGGCTTCAACTCCTGCATGTCAAGCGTCCGTCAGCACCTGTTGAGCGCGGGCTCTCCCGCAAGGTAGCGGCGCACTTCCTCGGCGGCGAGGCCCGCCGCATAACTCACCGTCTTCACCGATGCGCCCGCGATATGCGGCGTCAGCGTCACGTTCGGAAGCTTGAGAAAACGCGAATCGGCTGGCACCGGCTCAACGTCGAAGGTCTCGAGCATGGCGCCGCGCAGATGGTTCGAGACAAGCGATTCATAAAGATCGTCATAGTTGACAAGCGGCCCGCGCGCGGTGTTCACGAGATAGGCGCCCTTCTTCATCAGCGCCAGCGTATCCTTGTTGATCATCTTCGTCGTCTCCGGCGTCACGCGCGGATGCATGGACACGACGTCGGATTCACTGAGCACGCGATCCAGCGAACACTGGATGACGCCATCGTTGTGATCCTCGGCGGTGAGCTGCACATAGGGATCGCTGACGAGGATGCGGCAACCGAAAACCTTGAGGAACTTCACGACGCGGCAGCCCACCTCGCCATAGCCTATAAGGCCGACCGTCATCTCGGAGAGTTCCTGGCCGGCAATGTCGGCGCGGTAGAGGTCGCCACGATAAACCCCACTCCGCAATGCGTCGTGCCCGCGCGTGATGTTGCGCGTTTCCGCGAGGATCGCACCGATGGTGAACTCGGCGACGGCACTTGCATTGCGTCCCGGCGTGTTGACGACCGTGATGCCGCGCGCGCGCGCTGCCTTCATGTCGATGTTTACCGGCCCGCCGCGCGACACGGCCACGAACTTCAGGCCCGGCAGCCGGTCCATGATCGAGGCTGAGAGCGGGGCCAGTTGCGTCACCAGGATTTCGGCATCCCCCGTGAGGTCCACCACCTGGTCGGCCGTTCCCATGTATTCCTTGAGGCCGTCCATGCCTTCGACCGCATAGCCGTGTTCCATCGGCTCGTCGGGCCACGGCAGGTCGTGCTTGCGGATATCGAGTTCGAACAGGCGGCAGCGATCAAGTAAGGCCTCCTCGAACATCGAGGAGAGCATGAAGAGATCGCCGATGACGGAGATCTTACGAGGCATGGTTGGCCACCATGGCGCGCCAGAGGGGTCGCATTTTTTCTCGGGTTTCCTTGTAAATGGCAAAGCCTCCGTCATAGAGGCCGGTGAGCGTTTCGTCGGGAGTGGTCACCGGCCCGAGCAGCGGGTTCACCCATTGCGCGGCACAGGCATCCATGTCGGGATAGATCTTCTGCTGCACGGCCGCGATCATGGCGGCACCTGCGGCGCCCGCCTCCTCGCGCTGAACCACGCGCACGCGGGCCTTCAGGACGCTGGCGAGCATCACGCGCAAAGCCTGCGATCGCGCGGCCCCGCCAGTGATTCGCACTTCGGTCGGAACATCGCCCATCGCGGAGTAGCAATCGCGCGAGGCATAGCACAGGCCCTCGAACACGCCGCGCATGAGGTCGGCAAAGCCCATGCCGAGTTCGAGGCCCGAGAACATGGCACGCGCGGCTGGCTCCATCACCGGCCCGCGCTCGCCTGCCTTCGAGATATAGGGATGATAGATCGCGCGGGCGGCCGGTGCTGCCATCACCCGCTCGTCAAGGCCCTTGAGCAGATCGCCACGGCTGCGCTCGACGCCTTGCGATGTCAGGACATCGCGGCCCAGATCCAGCAGCCAGTCGATATTGAGGGTCGAGGCCATGTTGGACTGGATTTGCGCGTACATGCCGGGCACCGGAAAGGCCATCGTGTAGCCCGACAGTTCGGAATTGAGTTTCACATGCTTGGCCGTCGGCGCGATCTTCATGTGCATCCCGGTGGAGCCGACGATGGTGCAGCCGGTCTTGCCTTCAGGGTCGTAGAGCCCGCCGCCAAGGCCGGTGCAGAGAACGTCGACATAGCCGAGCGTGATCGGCGTTCCGGCCTTCAGTCCCGTGAGTGCTGCGGCCTCTGGCGTCAGGCGGCCCGCCACTTGCGTGCCTTCCACCATCTCCGGCAACAGGCGCTTTGCGTCAGCCGCTCCCAGAATGTCGAGGATCGCCGGCGCATAGGTTCGCGTCGTGTATTGGCCGAAGGTGAAATTTGCTTCCGAGGGGTCGGTGCGCCGGTCACCTGTCAACTTGAAGTAAAGCCAGTCCTTGCAATGGAAGCCGGTCGTTGCCCGCGCCAGAACATCGGGGCGGTGCCGCGTCATCCACGCCAGTTGAATGCTCATCTGGCAAGCATTGACGCCAGTGCCCGTGCGGGCATAGTGGGCCGGATATTCGACGTGGCGGGTGAAGTCCTCGGCAATTGCAGAGGCACGCGCATCGAGCCACAGCCAGGCGGGCGCCACCGGTTCTCCCGTCTTGTCGATAAGCCACATGCCATCGCCCTGTCCGGTGACGGAGATGGCGATCAGGCGATTGGCAAGATCGGGGATCTTTTCCGAAAGCTGCTTCAGGGTCGCTGCGGCATCGGCCCAGGTGCGGGCCATGTCCTGCTCGGCTCCGCCGTCGGGAAATGTCTGATAGCGGTTGGGGATCGCAGCCGATGCGATCTGCTCACCAGCCGTCGTGAAGGCCACCGACTTGATGACGGACGTTCCGGCATCAATGCCGATCAGCACGCCATCCTTCATGCGAGGCTCCCGCCATGCGCCATGGCCTGTCCTGTGTCGGGGTCGAACAGATGCAGGTCCGCCGCCGCAACGTCGAGCGAAATGTCGCTGCCCGGTTTCCGCGATACACGCTCGTGCGACACCGACACCACGATCCGTCCCGCGACGTCGACGGCCACATGCGTCTGGTCGCCCAGCCATTGCACCGCCATCACCTTGCCCTTCACCGGTCCTTCGCCGACATGAAGCGCGTGCGGCCTGACGCCAATCGAGATGCGCGGCTTTCTCGCCAGCACCTCGCGCAGCCCCGGTGACAGCATCGTAGCGGGATAGGACAATGTCGTGCCGCCATCGATCACGAAGCTGACCGCTTGATCGCCCGTTGAGACCGCCGCGTTGAACACATTCATCGGCGGCTCGCCGATGAAGGTTCCGGTGAACAGGTTGGCCGGACGGGCCTTCAACTCGGCGGGCGTTGCATATTGCTGAAGGCTGCCGCCCTCCATCACCGCGATCCTGTCGGCCAACGCGTTGGCTTCCGTCTGGTCGTGGGTGACGAGAATCGTCGTGCACTTGTGTTCGCGGAGATAATGCTTGATGCGGCCGCGCAGCACGGCGCGGAGCTGCGGTTCGAGTTGTCCCATCGGTTCGTCGAGCAGATAGAGCCCCGCATTGCGGACGAGCGCGCGGCCCAAGCTGGCGCGCTGCTGCTGACCGCCCGAAACGGAGGAGGGATACTTGGCCAGGATATCGCTGATCTCCAGCATCTCCGCCATTGCCTTCACGCGCTGCTGCTGCTCGGCAGGCGACAGCTTCGATGACTTCAGCGCGAAGGACATGTTCTCGCCGATCGTCAGTGGCGGATAGAGCGAATAGGCCTCGAAGGCCATGGCCACGCCGCGCGCTGCGGGGGCCAACGTGTGGATCATTTTCCCATCGAGCGAAATCGTGCCGTTCGACACATCCTCGAAGCCTGCGATCATGCGGAGCGTCGAGGTCTTGCCGCAGCCCGAGGAACCCAGCAGCGCCACGATCTCGCCAGGCATCACCGTGAGATCGAGTGACCTCACCGCATGAACGCCACCCTTGCGTGACCGGTAGATCTTGTCGACCTTGCTGAGAACGAGTTCACCCATGGAGCAGCACTCCCGTCTGGCGGTCGAAGAGATGGGTTCCGGCCTCACCGAAGCGCGCATGCAGCCTGGTGCCAGGCTCCGGTATGCCGGATGCTGACGAGGGCAGCGACGCGAGGAACTCCCAGCCATTGTCCGATTGCAGCAGCAGTACGGTACGCTCGTTGAGGGGCGTCACCGCTACAACCGTCGCTGCAAGTCCCGAAGTTGCGGAAATATCGACGGCCTCCGGCCTCACGCCGAATGTCACCGCACGGCCAGCGAAGCTCTTGTAAGTGGGAGCGACGGCAAGCTTCACGCCGCCCAGCGTCACATGCACATGGGCGCCATCGCTCTCGACGGTTGTCTCTGCCGTGTTGATCGACGGATCGCCGAAGAGCCGCGCCACGCCCAGTGTCGCGGGACGAAGATAGATATCCTCGGGCGTTGCCGTCTGCACGAAGCGCCCTCCCGCCAGCACCGCGATCCGGTCGGCCAGCGCCATCGCTTCCTTGTAGTCCTGCGTGACGTAGAGCACGGCTGCACCGCTCTGGCGCAGCAGGCGCGGCAGTTCGAGGCGCATCTCGAAGCGCAGCTTGGCGTCGACGTTGCGCAAGGGATCATCGAGAAGAAGAATGTTGGGCTCGGCGGCCAGAGCGCGGGCGAGTGCCGTGCGCTGCTTTTGCCCGTTGGACAATTCGCGCGGGGCGTGGCCCAGCACATGGTCGATCTTGAGAAGCTTCGCAACCTTCGCCACGCCCGACTTCACCACGTCTTCGCCCGCACCCGCCGCACGGAGCGGCGTTGCGATATTCTCGGAGGCCGACATGTGCGGGAACAGCGCGAAGTTCTGGAACGCCATGCCGATGCCGCGATGTTCGGGCGCAATGTCCGAGACGTCATGTCCTTCGATTTCGATTGTTCCTGCGGTCGGTTCTTCCACGCCCGCGATGAGGCGCAGCAAAATAGTCTTGCCCGTGCCGGACCCGCCAAAGATCACGACGATCTCACCGGCATCGGCATCGAGGTTGAGCCCGTCGAAGACCTTGAATGAGCCGTAAGCCTTCGACAGGGACTTGATGGAAAGCTGCGTCATCCCTTTACCGCACCCATGGAGAGACCTTCGACGAGATAGCGTTGGGCATAAAGCGCAAGAGCCAGGGTCGGCGTGATCGAAATGATGATGGCCGCCGCGATCTGGCCGTATTGGATGCCGGACGCGGTGACGAAGGCAAGCGCGCCCACCGTGACGGGCTGCTTGTCGGCGGACGCGAGGATCAGCGCGAAGACGAAGTTGTTCCATGCGAAGATGAAGGCGAGCAGGCCCGCCGCCGCGATGCCCGGCTTGGCCAGTGGAATGGCGATGTTGCGGAACGTCTTGATCCAGCTGTTGCCGGCGATGCGGTAGGCGTATTCGATGTCCGGGCTGATGTCCTCGAAATAGCCGCGCACGATCCACAGGATGAGCGGCAGGCAGATGAGCTGATAAACCCAGATAAGGCCGATGTAGGTGTTGGTGAGGCCCAGCGTCTTGAAATAGAGGCTCAACGGCAGCAGCACGAGAAGAGCCGGAGCGAAGCGGAACGACAGCAGCGTGAAGGCGATGTCCTCGCCCAGCCGGAACTTGAAGCGCGCGAAGGCATAGGCCGCGGGCACGCCGAGCACCAGCGAGAGTGCGACCGAGCAGGTTGACAGCAGCACCGAGTTCCACATGTTCTGCATGAAGTTCAGTTGCAGGCTGCCCGCCGCCGTCCGCAACTCACCCGTGATCAGCGCGGTATAGTTCTCGAGGATCGGCGTGAAGGTGAGCGCCGGGGGAATGCGCAGGATCGTCTCGTTTGTCTGGAACGACATGAGGAAAATCCAGAAGATCGGGAACAGGAAGAACACCAGCACCAGCGTGATGAGCGCGCCGCGCAGGAGCTTTTCGAATTTGGATGTATGGTCCATCTCAGTTCTGTCCTTCCGTTGCGAGGAAAGAAGCCCTCATCCCCCTGTCGGGACCTTCTCCCATGGCTGCGCCACGGGCGAAGGCGGAAACCATGCATGCCTTCTCCCGTCTGAAGGATGGGAGAAGGTGGCAGAAGGCCGGATGAAGGCTCTTCACTCGCATCACGCACCACCATGCGCGCGTTCGCGCAGTTTGAGCCATTGCTTGATGAAGACGTTGGAGAGAGCATAGGTGATCGCCCACAGGATGATCATCAGCGCCGCCGAGCGCCCGACGTTGGTGGCCTGGAAGAAGTCGAGATAGGCCTGCACCTGGAACACCAGCAGCTTGTCGCCGGGGCCGCCTTGCGTCATCGCGTAGATGATGTCGAATTGCTGGATCGAGTCGAGCAGGCGGAACAGCGTCGCCGTGATGATGTAGGGCATCAGCATTGGCAGCGTGATGCGGAAGAAAACGAAGCTGCGCGGCACCCCGTCGAGTGCGGCCGCTTCAAACGGCGCCTTGGGCAATGAGCGCAGGCCTGCCAGCAGCAGGATCATGATGAATGGCGTGTAGACCCAGATGTCCACCAGCAGAACGGTAAAGAGCGCGGTCGAGGGATCGGACGCCCACTTGAAATCGGTGATGCCGATCAGCGTCAGCATGTAGCTGAGGACACCGAAGTCGGGATGCGTCATCAGTTTCCACATCAGGGCAGCCAAGGCGGGCGCCGTCATCAGCGGAAGCAGGAGCAGGATGGAGGCCATGTTGTTGAAGCGTCCCGGCCGCTGCAGCAGAAGCGCGATGCCCAGCCCCAGGAGAAGCTCGAGGCCAACCGTGAGAGCCGCATAGGTGAGGGAGATGTAGACGGTGTTCCAGAACTTCGGATCGCCGAAGAAGTTGATGTAGTTGTCGAACCAGATGAAGCCCTTCATCTGCGGCAGGTTCATGCGGTAGCGCAGCAGCGAATAGTAAACCGCCGTGAAGAACGGGATCAGGATGCCGATGCACATCAGCAGCGCAGGCAGGCTCAACAGATAGGGCAGGGCCCGGCGCATGAAGCGGCTCTGCTTCACCGGTGGTCGCTTGTTGATCGAAGCGGCTGTCATGAGCCCTGGAACCTATCTCAATTGATGCGTTGGGAAAAGAAAGCGCGCAGGGCATCCGCAGGGAGTCGGAGCACCTGCGCGCAGTCTTTCAGGCTTTAGCCCAGACCGGCTTCAGCCAGCTTGGCGTCGATTTCGACAGCCATCTTGTCCAGACCTTCATCGATCGGGATTTCCTTGGCGACCATCTTCTGCAGGTTCTCGGACCACAGCGTGGTGAGGTCGAAGAACAGAGGCTGGGCGGTGAAGTAGATCTTCGCACCCGGAGCCGAGACGTCATGCTGGTTGAGGTAGCCCGGATACTTCGCATCGATACGGCCGCGGAATTCCTCGTCCTTCCAGACCGAGGCGCGAACCGGGTTGACGAAGTCCATCTTGCGGGCGCCGAAGAGCGCGTGCTCGACGGAGGTTGCCCACTGCAGGAAGTACCAGGTGGCGTCTTTCTGAACGCCGGCATTGTTCATGGCCAGCGACCAGATCCACACGTTCGGCGTCGGAGCCGAGGCTGCGGGGTTGGCGGCAAACGGCGCATAGCCAAGGTTGCCGGCTTCCTTGTTGTCGCCGCCGTTCATGAAGTAGCCGAGGATGTCGGCGTCGTAGATCATGGCGGAAGCGCCAGCGCCCAGGTCCGTGCCGACCTGATACCAGGTGTAGGTCGACCAGTTCTTCGGGCCCGAATCCTGGATCATCTTCACCCAGTCGCTGTGGAAGGCCTTGGAGCCCGCCGTGTTCATGGCGGCCTTCAGCTTGCCATCCGTGACGTTGAAGTCCTTCTCGCCGAAGTTGGCATAGCCCGACAGGAAGCCCGGATGGATCGAGGCCCACGAACGCGAACCGCGCACGCCGATGCCATAGGGTCCACCCAAGTCCTTGGTGAGCTTGGCCGAGATCTCGACCATCTCGCCCATGTTCTTCGGGGGCTGCACGCCGACCTTGTCGAACATCTTCTTGTTGTACGAGATGTTGTTCATCTCGTAGCCCCACGGCAGGCACCACTGCTTGGCATCTGCAGAGCCGAGCTCGCCGCCCGGAACGCCGTTCCACGAGGTGGATGCGCGCAGGCCCGGCAGCATGTCTTCCCAATTGTAGTTGGGGTTCGTCTTGGCCGGGTCCTTGATGTACTCGTTGAGATCGGTGATCCAGCCGGCCGGACCATAGGTCCATGTCATGTAGGCGCCGGTCATGAAGGCATCATATTCGGTGGAGCCTGAAGACAGCGCCGCCGTCACCTTGTCGAAGTAGACGTCCTCGGGGAAGATGTCCCACGAGATGTCCATGCCGGTCATCGTCTTGAAGGTCTCGATGTTGGCGATCATGGCATCGGCATAGGGATGCTTGTTGAGCAGAAGCTTCAACTTCGAACCCTTGTACTTCATCCAGTCGAAGTCGGCAGCCATGGCGCGGGTCTGCGCCTGGGTCATCAGGAAGCCGGCAGCAGAGGCGCCGAGGCCCGCCTTTCCGGTCGCCTGCAGAAGTTCGCGGCGGCTCATCTTCTTCGCCACGAAGGCATCGAAGAGGCCCTTTTCCTTGTCGTACATGTTCCCATTCCTCCGTTATTGTTGAGTAGGCACGTTAGACTTAGCCCGGTGCGGTTTTTCCGTTCTTCTTGCCGGGCTCACGTCCCGGTTTGGCGGAGACGAGGCGTTTGGCGGTCGCCTCGTCGGTAATCAGGCCAAAAAGAAGTCCGTGCTCGAGAATGGCGCGGATGGCCCGAGTTTTCGATGTGCCGCCAGCAAGGGCGACGATCTTGTGAGTCTTCAGATCCGGGAAGCGAGGTGCCAGCGCCCGGTCGGAAACCGAGTTCGGCAGATGCACGCCGCCTTCGCTGAAGAAATGCCCGAGGATTTCAGCGCAGGCTCCGGTCTTCATCACTTCGTCGACATCTTCCTGGTCGACCATGCCCGCCGTAGCGATGAAGCTCTTGGCGTCGACTTCGCCGATCCCGGCGATGTAAAGCTCGGCCTGCTTTGCCATGGCGAGAACGTCGGACACGCCATACTGCGCTTCCAGAACCTGACGGTCCTTAGCGGTGTTGGCAAAGAACGGCACCGGCATCACATAGGCTTCGGCACTGGTACGCTCGGCCAGGCGGTGGATCACGTCGAAGGGGCTTGCCGCGAATCGCCGCGTGAGGCCGCCCAGAAGCGAAACGAACTTCGTGTCATGCGCCGGAACGCTGGGCATCAGGTCGACGGCCGCAGCCAGCGTGCGGCCATGGCCGATCCCAATCATCCGGTGACGTCCGCCCTCGATCAGGTTGCGGATATAGCGCGCGCCAGCCATGCCGAGCGTCCTCAGCGGCAGCGCGCCCTCGTCGATGTTGGGCACGACTTCACAAAGATGAATTCCGTAGAGAGCCTTCAGCCGCTCTTCGAGCGCGATGCAGCCCGAGATGGGGCCCTCGACAAAGACGCGGATCAGCCCCTCGCTGCGGGCGCGTGCGATCAGCCGGTGCGCCTTGGTGCTCTGGACTCCCAGAAGTTCGGCGACTTCGCCCTGCGTCTTTCCGCCAGCGAAATGCAGCCAGGCGGCGCGCGCGGCGAGCGCGGCCTCCTCGTCCACTTGCGGTGATGGCTGGTGCAGCGTCAACGCCCGGATCCCATTTCATGTTTGAAAATTTTTTCTTGAGGTGCAATATTTTTCAGATAAGCTTCGAGGTCAACAGAATTCGTCATTGCACTGCAACAACCGCAGGCTCCGCTCATGGGATTTACGCTTTCCGTCAACACCAATCCTTTCGTGAACCGCTTCGCGGAACCGGAGGACCTGATCGCCACCCTCGCGGGAGAGTGCGGTATCGGACACATCCAGCTGGTGCACGAGTTCATCAATCCATCGTGGCAGGCGACGACGGTGAAGCGGTTGACCGGCCGCATGGCCAAGGCCTGCGATAGAGAACGCGCGAAGATCACGTCCATCATGACGGGTCCCTACGGTCGCCTCAATCATTTCGCCCATCCTGACCAGGACGTGCGGCGATACTATGTCTCCTGGTTCAAGGGCATGGCCGACATCGCATCCGATCTCGGAGCGCCCTCGATCGGCACGCAGTTCGGCATCTTCACCTATCGCGACTACGATGATGCCGCTCGCCGGGAGGCGCTGATGAACGTCGCGCTCGACTGCTGGCGCGACGTTGCCGAACACGCCAAGTCGCGCGGCCTCACCTGGCTGTTCTGGGAGCCGATGTCGGTCGGCCGTGAACTCGGCCACACATTGAAGGACACGCAGGCGCTGCAGGACTGGATCGACGTGTCGGGCCTCCCCATTCCGCTGAAGCCGATGGTCGATATCGACCATGGCGATGTGACCTCGCTCAACCCCGCAGACGTCGATCCCTTTGCATGGGCGAAGGACTTCGCAACCCAGTCGCCGATCATCCACATCAAGCAATCGACCATGAACAAGGGGGGCCACTGGCCCTTCACCGCGCAATACAACGAGAACGGCCGCATCACGCCGGAGAAGCTGATCGCCGCCGTAGAGGCGGGTGGTGGCACCGATAACGAGCTCTGCCTCGAGCTCGCCTTCCGTGAGCGCGAGCCAACGGACCGCAGCGTGGTGGCGGCGATCAGGGAGTCGGTCGCCTATTGGTCGCCCTATACGAAAACAGGATTCAATTGATGGCCCGCAAGATTCCGTGGATCGGCACAAGCTGGAAGATGAACAAGACACGGGCCGAAGCTCGCGCCTTTGCTACCATCCTTGAGGCATCCCCCTTCGCCAGCACACCCAATGCTCAACCGTTCGTCATTCCGCCGTTCCCCTACATCACGGAAGTCGCCGAAATTCTCAGCGGCACGAAGGTGAAGGTCGGCGCGCAGAACATGCATTGGGCCGACCACGGCGCGTGGACGGGAGAAGTCTCGCCCGTGATGATCAGGGACTGCGGCGCAACCCTCGTCGAACTCGGCCACAGCGAGCGCCGCACGCATTTCGGCGAAACCGACGAGACGGTTGCGAAGAAGACCGCTGCCGCCGTGAAGCACGGCTTGATTGCCCTGGTCTGCATCGGCGATACGCGGAGCGAGTATGATGCAGGCGCCACGGCGGACGTGCTGGCAAGGCAGACGCGCTATGCCCTTCGCGATGTGGGCAAGGCCGCGAAAGGCCAGGTCATCATCGCCTATGAACCCGTCTGGTCGATCGGCGAAGGCGGCGTTCCCGCCGATCCGGATTTCGCCAATGACCAGCACCGGAAGCTGAAGGCACTCACCGCCGAACTCACAGGCGCACCGCTGCCCATCCTCTATGGCGGCAGCGTCAATCCGCGGAACTGTTGCGAGTTGGCGGCCAAACCGGATATTGACGGCCTCTTCATCGGAAGGTCCGCCTGGGATCCCTCCGGTTATATCGGAATCATCGAGGCGGTCACCGCCCATCTGGGAGAACAATCATGAAAATCGCAATCGCCGGCGACAGCGCCGGAAAGCCCCTCGTTGACGCGATCGAGGCCCACCTCAAGACCAAGGGCGAGCACGCCGTCACCAACATGAGCGAAGGCGGTTTCTATGCCGATCTCTCGGCGGGCGTTGCCAAGGCGGTCAAGTCCGGCACCTACGACCGTGCCATCCTCTGCTGTGGCACCGGCATCGGTGTCTGTATCTCGGCCAACAAGGTGCCGGGCATCCGCGCGGCCCTGACACATGACACCTATTCGGCGGGCAAGGCCGCAACCTCCAACAATGCCCAGATCATCACGATGGGTGCCCGCGTCATCGGCCCCGAACTCGCCAAGGCCATCGTCGATTCATGGCTTGCCTCCGCGTTCGATCCCAAGGGCGCGTCAGCCTCGAATGTCGAGGCGATCAACAAGCTGGACGGAACCTGCTAAAGGCTTGTGAAGCCGAAGGAGGCGCTTGGCAGGTCGAGATAATGCTTGAGTTCTGAATCGAGCTTCATCAGCGAAATCGAGAAGCCCGCCATCTCCTGGGACGTGAGCCACGAGCCGACGAAGCTGCGGTGAACCTTGATACCCTCGCTGGCGAGAACCTGCCGCACCCTGCGGTTCACGATCAGCAATTCGAACATTGTGGTGGCGCCGAGATTGTTGATCAGCAGTGCCACTTCATCGCCTTGTGAAAATGGCAGGTCCGCGAGGATTGGCGCCATCATCTGGTCGGTGATCTCGTCGGCAGGGGCCATCTTCTGGCGCTTCACGCCTTTCTCGCCATGCGCGCCCATGCCGATCTCGATCTCGTCGTCACCGAGTTCGAAGGTGAGCTGGCCTGATTCAGGAAGCGACCCGGGTGCCACCGCAACGCCCATGGAGCAGGTGTTGGCTTCGGCCTTCCGCGTCACGCGTTCCACCTCGTTCAGGTCGTCGAGCTCCGCTGCGGCACCGCCCGCAATCTTGATGACAAACACGTCGCCCGCGATTCCGCGACGGTCATCGACTTGCGCGCGCGAGGCCACGGCCACGTCATCGCGAACGCGAATGGTGCGGGTATCGATTCCCTCCTCGGCCAGCATCTCGGCCGCCATGTCGAAGTTCATGGTGTCGCCGGAATAGTTGCCATAGACGAACACCACGCCCTTCCCGCGATGGATGGCGCGCGCCGCCTCGCAGATCGTCTGGGGTGAAGGCGATGTGAACACCTCGCCGCAGGCTGCGCCATCCGCGAGGTTCTTGCCGATGAAGCCGCCGAAGATCGGTTCATGTCCGCTGCCGCCGCCAACAAGTAGTGCTACCTTGGTTTGCGGCATATCGGTCCTGTAAAGCGCGCCATGACCTTCGACCTGCGCCACGCGCCCGTCATAGGCGAGGATGAGCCCCTCCATCATCTCCGCCGTGGCGCGGCGGGGATCGTTCAGGATCTTCTTCGGCTTTTTCATTTCATGTCCCGTGCTTCCGCCTCGGCGGACTTGTAGGCGCCCACGCCCTCGCCGAGGTAGGCATTGTTCTGCTCGCGAATCTTCGCGGCTTCATCGTCATAGAGGAAAGGAAGGAAGGCATAGCGCCGTCCGCGTGTCACTTTCGATACCGCATGAAGCAATGAGCATGAAAACACGACCGCACCGCCCGGAGGCGCCTTGAAGCTCCTGGGCCCATATTCCGGGAAGCTCACTTCACCGCCATCGAATTCATCGTTGAGGTTCACCGATACGGCAAAGCGCCGGTGGGCGGTGCCCTTGGTGGTGTTGTCGCGGTGGGCGCGGAAATGCGCTTCGTCCTCTGCCGCGTAGCACGACACGATATAGCGCTCCATGCGCGTCACCTTGAACTGGTGCGTCTTCAGGATCTGCGGCACCACACGGCGCGTGAAACGTCCCTGAAGTTCCTTGATGAGTGTCTCGTCTTCGATGTCGAAATCCTTGCGCCGCTTATGGGCGTGGTCATGGACAGCGACAGTCTTGCCGTTGATCTCGCGCATGAAGCCCGATTCGGTTCCGCCATGAGCCTCGTAAAGTCCGATCAGCCGCTGGCAAAGTTCCGGCTCGAAAACCTGTGGCAGCACAAGGATCGGCGCCTGCAACTCGAAACCCGCGAAGCTCCGGGGAGGAGGAAGGTTGTCGATGTAAGAGAGTACCGCGGGGATGTCGCTCTGGTCCTGCGTGAAGGGAATGACATTCATCACCCGCAGCGTCGGGTCGAGCACCACCCAGAGCCGGCGTGCCGCGACATTGGCCTTTCCAGGCTGGATATCGCGCGGCAGCGCGCCGTAGCGCGAACCGATCGTGCCGTCGAAATCCCAGAACACGCGGTGCCCTGGCAGAAACTCACTCAGCCTGTGTTGCGCCTCGTCGGCCGGGTCTGACGACACCATGAAGAACGACGCGTTCACATCGTCGAAGAACCTTGGCCTGCTCCTGGCAGCGGCGACCGCCGCCTTGGCATGGGCGTCGCTTCCGCTGGCCAGGAAACACAATACAAGATAGCGTCCTGCCGCGGTGTCGAAGACGAAACGGGGATTGCTGGTGGAGCGTTGCGCGAACCACGGAGCGGTATCACCAGGCAATAGATTGACATAGCTGTTCCCGGACATGGTCTTCCGCTTCCTCCCTTGTTCGCCGTCACTATAACAAAGATCTTGGCCCGCAAAACCTCCGGGCATAATCCTCGGTAAAGCGGAACCTAAACGCAAGGGGGAGTTCATGAACCGCCATTTCGCAAGAACGCAGTCCGAAACCGATCCGGCGCCCTGCGGGTTCGAAAGTGGCAGCATCCGGCACGGCTCTGGTACCCTCTCCACGGTTGCGGGACATGCCCGTGGCCTCCTTGGTCAACACTGACATGGAAGCGGACTTCAACAGTTTCATTGGCCGCAGCGTGACGCGTGAAGACATCGCAACGCCGCGCCTTCTGGCCGAGTATCGCGCGACCATGTCGCCTCATCTGTTTGAATCGCACGAGGCCGGTGCATGTCCGCCCGGATTTCACTGGGGCATCGCGCCCGCAACGCCGGAGACACATGACACAGGCCCGGATGGCGCGGAACGCAAGGGCCTGTTTCTGCCACCCATACCTCTGCCGCGCCGCATGTGGGCAGGCGGATCGATCGAGACCTTCGGGCCAATTCGCGTCGGCCAAACGATCCGGAAGACATCGCAGGTTGCCAGCGTGAAGGAACGCCACGGTAGCACCGGCAATCTGTTCATCGTTTCGATCTCGCATGAATTTTCCGGCACGGAGGGCCTGCTGCTGCGAGAGCGGCAGGATCTCGTCTTCCGCGAGGCATCTGCAAGCCTCCCTCCGGCATCGGATGTTCCACAGTCTGCCTCAGGCGTGGACTGGACTGTCGAGGCATCGCCTCTCTTGCTGTTCCGCTTCTCTGCCTTCACCTTCAACGGACACCGCATCCATTACGATACGGCCTATGCGGCGAAAGAGGGCTATCCGGGCCTGCTGGTTCACGGGCCCCTGCAGGCGGCTCTCATGTTGAATCTTGTGTCCCTGAAGCGCGGCGCCGTGCCGCGCCGCTTCGACTATCGCTGCCTCGCCCCGCTGTTTGGCGGGGGCACATTCGGCGTGGCCTGCGAGGACCATACATCCTCAACAGTGAAGATCATCCGCGGCGATGGTGTCACAACGGCGGAAGGCCAAGTTCACGTTCCAGAAACATGACGAGCATCACCGTCTTGGCATCGATGAGGCTTCCGTCCTTCAACATCTGGCGAAGGCTGTCGAAGGCCATCTCCAGCACTTCGATGTCCTCGCCCTCATGTGCATGGCCGCCGCCCGCGCTCACCCGCGCCTCGTGGTCGTAGTCGGCGAGAAAAAGGGTGAGCCGCTCGGTCACGGCACCGGGCGTCATGAAGGTGCTCGCCATCTGCCGGAGGTTCGACAGGCGGAAGCCCAGTTCTTCTTCCGCTTCCCGCTTGGCGCAGACTGCCGGGTCGTCACCGTCGAGCAGGCCGGCACAGGCCTCGATCAAAAAACCGTCCTCGCCATGAAGGAATGCCGGAAGCCTGAACTGCCTCACCAGCAGCACAGTGCCGCGCCTTGCGTCGTAGGGCAACACAGTGGCGCCGTGGCCATGGTCATGCACCTCGCGCAGCAGCGTCTCGGTCTGGCCGTCCTGCCGCGTATAGTTGATGGTGTAGCGATCGAGCCTTGCCCACCGGTGCGATAGCGGCTCTACCTTCTCGATCTTCACGCGGGCACTCATGCGGGCCGTTCCTCTTTCACACGCGCGATGATCGACTGCGCCAGCCGTGAGTCCGCCAATTGGTCCACGTTCACCGACACGCGGCGCCGCCAGTTCGGCCATTCGCGGTCGGTGCCCGGCACATTCAACGGGTCTCTCTCGCCCGCAAGGTCGTCAGCCTGTATCAGCATGATCTTCGAGGGCGTTGAGGCGACCATGCCATGGACAGCCGCACTCGCCTTGTTCCCGTCCTCGTCCGTCACATGCGCGGCAGCTTCCAGAAGTTGAACCTCGTCCTGCCGTCCAGCCTTGAGAGCCGCTGCCTGCGCCGGGTCGATCTGCTTCAGCATCAGGGAAATGTCGATGTCGCGGCCCGCCCGCCAGCCGAAGAACGTGGGCAGGTCATGAGAGGCGAGGCAGGTAAGGGCTTTCGCCGGATAGTCCTGAGGCTTCCTGAAGCCCGCTCCCTCGCGCTCGAACCACAACACGCGATAGGACAATATGTCGGCAGCCGAGAGCGCATCGCGGAGTCCATCCGGCACTGTGCCGAGGTCTTCTCCGACGACGAGGCAGCGATTGCGCCGGCTTTCGAGGGCCGTGACCGCAATGAGACCGTCGAGCGGAAAGCGGACATAGGCGCCATTGCGGCCTTCAGCACCCTTTGGCACCCAGAACTGCCGGGCAAAACCCAGCACATGGTCGATGCGGAGCGCCGCCGCATGCCGCATGTTGGCTGAAAGAATACGCCGCATCGGTTCGAGATTGTCGCGGGCCAGCGCGAGGGGCGAAAACGGCGGCAGGTTCCACACCTGGCCTGCGCGCGAGAACGGATCGGGCGGCGCGCCGATCGAAACGCCGCCTGCAAAGAGATCGGGCTCGGACGAAATCTCCCCGCCATCGAAGGCGCAGCCAAGTGCCAGATCGCAATAGAGGTTTCCGTGGCGCGCAGCCTCGCCCAATTGCATGTCGGCGATCCATTGCAGGAAGGCCCGGTAGGCTAAGCGCGATGGTGTCACACTCTCTCTTGCCCGCCGCGCTTCGAATACTCCATGATCAATCAGCCTGCCGCCGCCGCTCTTCACAAAGCTGTCGAATGCTGCATCGCCGCCGAACTCCGTGAAGGCAGATTCGAGCAGCTTCTGTTTTGCCGTCCACACGGCTGCATAGTCGACATGTGCCAACGCCTCGAGTGACTCGAAGGCCGCGCGCAGTTGTTCTGCGAGCCGCGCTGTCTTCGGCATCGGAAACCGTGCGAACAATTGGCCGATGTCGATATAGATCGGATCGACAAAATTCCGGTCGGACGGTTGATAGGGGCTCGCCCTGCTGCGGTCGGTGGGAAACAGATGATGCAGCGGGTTGATTCCGGCATATCGCCCGCCAGTTCCGGCGGTGAGCGAGGCGAACCGCTTCAGTGTCTCGAAGTCGCCGATGCCGCTGCCGCCATGGTGGCGCAGTGCATAAAGATGCGACGCAAGCCCAAAGACCCGGCCTCCGTTCCGCAATTCCTCCGGCAGGTAGCATTGCCCGGGGCTGACAATGAGTTTCCTCCGCTCGTCTTCGTGTCCATCGGACCATGCGTCATAGGCGCCTGGCGGCAGATGGAGTTCCGCCGGCGACGCTGGCGATACCTCCAGCAACCGTGTTTCGCCATTACCGGTGATGAAGAACCGCCGCCGATACGCCGACGGCTTAGCCAGTGTGACCGGATAACTCGTATCACCGATAATCGGCCCCGGTTGCTTTAATGTTTCGAAGAAGTGCCGCAGGTCTTCTCCGGTGCCATGTGGAAGCTGCAATGCTTTCAACAGAGCCCTCAGTGTATCGGGGCCGACACTGTGATACGTGCCGTCGACTTCCCACCATTCGCGTTCGATGCCAGCCGCCCCAGCAAGTTCTCGCAATTGGACGTCGGTAACGCCAGCTCCACTGATCTTTTCTTCACGAAATACTGTGATCGACGCGGCAGGAACCTCTTCTCCCGTGGCGGTTGAGAAGATGCGGGACCACCGATACCCATCACGGTGCGGCAGTCGGGCCTTCTCCATGCCCGGGCCACGGTTGAACAGGATCGCCAGCCGCTTCCGGCCCTCTCCCAGCACAAGGCCCAGAACTGCAGCTTGCGGATCGTGCCAGTCCATGGCCAGTCCATCGGCCCCGATCCATTCGGCATCGGGCAGCGACCCTTGCCGTGGCGCGCCGTCGAGGAATCTGTCGGCCAGGAATGGCCCGAGCGAGCGCCGCAGCTTCACCAGGTCCGACGTATAATCCAGCAATCCGGTGTCTGCCGCGCTCCAGTCGAGCCAGGTGATGGCATTTTCCTGTGCATAGGCGTTGTTGTTGCCCTTCTGCGTGCGGCCAAACTCGTCACCCGCGGTCAGCATCGGCGTGCCGCGTGAGAGGAAAAGCGTTGCCAGCAGGGCGCGGGCATCGCCGCCGGGCCATGTCGGCTCATGCGAATTGCCGTCGCGATTTTGCTCGCCATTGGCGAAATTGTCTTTCGCCGCAAAGGTAACGGAATCGCGCAGCGTGAAGCCATCATGCGCCGCCACGAAGTTGATGCTGGCCGATGGCCTGCGATGCGGCGCGAAAATATCGGACGAGCCCGCAATCCTCGTCGCGAAGGCGCCCGAGGCATGCGCATCGCCGTTCCAGAAGCGCCGCACATCGTCGCGATAGCGGTCGTTCCATTCCTGCCAGCGCGCCGGGAACTGGCCCAGCCGGTAACCGCCCGGCCCGATGTCCCACGGTTCGGCGATCATGATGAGGCGGCTCAACAGAGGGTCCTGCTCGATTGCTGCCAGCAACGGCGCGTTCGCGTCGAATCCCGTGGCCCGGCGCCCCATGACGGGTGCGAGGTCGAAGCGGAACCCGTCGATGCCGGTGCGCGTCACCCAGCTTCGCATGGCATCCATGGCGAGCTGCACCACGGGCGCCTCATCGAGCGCCAGCGTGTTGCCGCAGCCCGTATCGTTCACCAGCCTGCCATCGGCGTGGCGGTAGTAGAGCGCATTGTCGAGACCACGGAGCGACAGCGTTGCGCCGTGCTCATCGCTTTCGCCAGTGTGATTGAAGACGACATCGAGAATGACACGCAGACCAGCCTCGTGAAGCGCCTCCACCGTTTGCCGGATTTCCGCGAGCCCGCCCGGTGCTAGCCTGGGGTCGGGTACCAGGAAGCCAACAGGATTGTATCCCCAGGCATTGGAAAGCTTCAGCGGCGCCAGGTGCCTCTCGTCGACCCAGGCCGCCACCGGCATGAGTTCCACGGTATCCACGCCCAGCCGCTTCAGGTGATCGAGAACGGCAGGTTCGGCTAGCGCAGCCACCGTGCCGCGTTTCTCGGTCGGCACGCCCGGATGGAGCTTTGTAAACGCACGCACAGGCACTTCGTAGATGAAGTCCGGCCGCTTCGGCGGAAGCGGCTCGGCGTCAGCCGCAATCGCCCGCACGATGGCCTTCGGTACCAGTGCCGCGGTGTCCACCCCGCGTGTGGTGAGTTCAGCCTGATGATGAAACGCGCCATCGATTTCCAGTGCGTAGGGGTCGAGCAGCAGCTTCGATACATCGAAGCGGTGACCGGCCTCGGGCTGCCAGGGCCCCTCCGCGCGGAACCCATAGCGTGTGCCTTCGCGGATGCCATGAATGGCACCGTAGTGCACATCGCCCAGCCGCTCGGGCAGCGCGAGGCGTGCCACTTCCACGTCGTCCTCGAACACGCAGAAAAAGATCCGTGTGGCATGCCGCGACACGACAGCAACATTCACGCCCTCCGGCGTGAGGGTGACGCCGAGCGGCAATGGCGATGCGCCGGACGATGAGACAGTCGCGATCAGGTAATCACCGTGGGGGCATCACGCCCGGTGCGCCGTTCGATCTCCGGAATGGAGCGCGACAATGCGATGAGATCGGCAAGTGCATCCTGCGTCTCGATACCGTGCCGGCTCGCATCGGGCTCGTAGCGCTCGATATAGACGCGGAGCGTGGCGCCTGCGGTTCCGGTGCCGGAAAGGCGATAGACGATGCGCGAGCCGTCCTCGAACATCAGCCGGATTCCCTGTCCCATGGTGCGGGACTTGTCCACCGGGTCATCATAGGCAAAATCATCCGCCGTCATGATCCCGTGCTGGCCGGGCAACGTGCACAGCTGGTCACGCAGCGCCTTCATCAGCCCGTTGGCGGCATCCGAATCCACTTCCTCATAGTCATGCCGCGAATAATAATTGCGGCCATATTCGCGCCAGTGCGCCGTGACGATCTCGGCCACGCTCTGCCGCCGCTTTGCCAGCACGTTGAGCCACATCAGCACGGCCCACAAACCGTCCTTCTCGCGCACATGATTGGAGCCGGTGCCGAAGCTTTCCTCGCCGCAGATCGTCGCCATGCCGGCGTCGAGCAGGTTGCCAAAGAATTTCCAGCCGGTGGGTGTCTCGAAACAGGGAATGCCGAGTTTCTCTGCAACGCGGTCAGCCGCCGCGCTCGTCGGCATCGACCGCGCGATGCCGGCAAGACCGCCGGCATAACCGGGCGTCAGCGTGGCATTGGCGGCGAGAATGGCAAGCGAGTCGGATGGCGTCACATACATGCCGCGCCCGATGATGAGGTTGCGGTCACCGTCTCCATCGGAGGCCGCGCCGAAGTCGGGCCCGCCCGCTGGCATCACGAGGTCCACGAGTTCCTTCGCATGAACGAGATTGGGGTCAGGGTGGTGGCCGCCAAAATCGGGAAGCGGTGTCCCGTTCATCACGGTGCCCTTCGGAAAGCCGAGGATGTCTTCGAGGATTGCATGGCCATAGGGACCAGTGATGGCGCCCATCGCGTCGAACTTCATGCCGAAGCCGGTTCTGATCAGCTCGCGGATCGCGTCGAAGTCGAACAGCGTCTGCATCAGCACCGCATAGTCCGCGACGGGATCGATAACGTCGACAGTCATGTTGCCGACGCTCGATGTCCCCACACGGCTCAGGTCCACGTCCGGCGTGTCGGTGATCTTGTAGGACGAGATGGTCTTCGTCTTTGCGAAGATCGCGTCAGTGATCTTCTCGGGCGCCGGCCCGCCGTTCGACGCGTTGTACTTGATGCCGAAGTCGCCATCGGGACCGCCGGGATTATGGCTCGCCGAAAGCACGATGCCGCCGAAGGCGCGGTACTTGCGGATGATGTGCGATGCGGCTGGCGTTGACAGAAACGCGCCTTGGCCCACCATCACGCGGCCGAAGCCGTTGGCGGCCGCCATGCGGATCGCGGTCTGCACGACCTGCGGATTGTAGAAGCGGCCATCGCCGCCGATCACGAGCGTCTGCCCTGCAAAGCCTTCGAGCGAGTCGAAGATCGACTGGATGAAGTTCTCGGCATAGTGCTTCTGCTGGAACACCGGCACCTTCTTGCGCAGGCCCGAGGTTCCGGGCTTCTGCCCGTCGAATGGCGTGGTCTGGACTGTGAGGATCATCGGCTGGCTCTTAAAGGCTCAGGAGGTTGCGGTAGAGTTCGGCATAGAGTGACGCGCTGCGCTCCCACGACACATCGGATTCCATGCCGCGCTTCTGGATCGACCTCCAGACTTTTGGATCGGCATAACTATGTGCGGCTCTGCTCAAGGCATTCTCCAGTGAGGGCTCGTCAACGGGGGAGAACTGGAATCCGGTCGCGACAGCCGCATTCAGCGCCGCGGCGTTGGCGTCGATCACGGTGTCGTTCAGGCCGCCGGTGCGCGCCACCACGGGAACGCAGCCATAGCGGAGGCCATAGAGTTGTGTGAGGCCACAGGGCTCGAAACGCGATGGCACGAGAATGGTGTCGCAGCCTGCCTGCATGAGGTGGGAGAGCCCCTCATCGTATCCAAGGACAATGCCGATCCGCCCCGGATGGCGCTCGGCCGCCGCCATGATGGCCGCTTCGATCGCCTTTTCGCCGGTGCCGATCAAGGCCAGCCGCGCGCCCGTCGCGACCATCGCATCGAGAGCGGCGGCAAAGATGTCCATGCCCTTCTGCCACGTTAGCCGGCTGACCACGCCGTGGAGCAACCCGTCACCCTGTTCGAGGCTGAACCGCTTCTCCACCGCACGCTTGTTGGCAACGCGCTTGTCCAGCGTCTGGGGCGTATAGGTCTGTGCGATAAGGCTGTCGCTCGCGGGGTTCCACACATCCGCGTCGATACCGTTGACGATTCCGCTGACAACGCCCCGCCTCGCCCGCAGCAGACCGTCGAGGCCCATGCCGTATTCCGGCGTGCAGATCTCCTGCGCATAGGTAGGGCTCACCGTGGTGATCGCGTCCGCAGTCGCCAGCCCGCCCTTCAGGAAGCACACATTGCCGTAGTACTCGACGCCGTCGATGGAAAAGGCCTGCGGCGGAAGACCCAGCGTGCCGAAGAAGGAGGCCGGGAATTGTCCCTGGAAGGCGATGTTGTGAACCGTCATCACGGTCCTCGGGCCGCCGCGGAATTTCACGTAGACGGGCGCAAGCGCGGCCTGCCAGTCATGGCAATGCAGGATGTCGGGCGCGTAATCCGTGATGGCCCCGGTGGCGGCATCAGCCGCCGCGCGCGAAAGAGCGGCGAAGCGCTGCGCGTTGTCGTTCCAGTCCTTGCCATCGGGACCGAGATAGGGGTTGCCCGGCCGGTTATAGAGATGCGGCGCATCGACCACGATGACGTCGATGCCCTTGGCCTTGCCGCGCAGCAGCCGCGCCTCGCCGCCGAAGAGATCGTCATAGCGGTGGACTTGGTTTCCACCTTCGAGCGCCGCCATCACGGCCGGATAACCAGGCACGATCGACAGCATGTCCACCTTGTGCGGTGACAGTGCCGCGGGGAGTGCTCCCGTCACGTCGGCTAATCCACCGGTCTTCACCAGCGGATAGAGTTCGGATGATGCCGAAAGGACTTTCATGCGCTCAGGCGGTCGATCATCGGTTGCGTGATGAGGCAGATGCCGCTCGCCGTGCGGCGGAAGCGCTTGGCATCAAGCTCGGGATCTTCGCCCACGACGAGGCCCTCGGGGATGACCACGCTGGTGTCGATGACGACTTTCTTCAGCCGCACATTTCGATTGATCCACACCGAGGGCAGCACGACGGCTTCCTCGAGGCTCGAGAAAGAATTGACCCGCACATTGGTCGACAGCATGGTTCTCTTGATCGAGGCGCCCGAAACGATGCAGCCGCCCGAAACGAGGGACTGTACCGCACTGCCGCGGCGGCCTTCGAGGTCATGGACGAACTTGGCGGGTGGCGTCACTTCCGAGTAGGTCCAGATCGGCCAGTTCTGGTCGTAGAGGTCGAGTGCGGGAAGCGTCTCGGTCAGGTCGATGTTGGCTTCCCAGTAGGCGTCGACGGTCCCGACGTCACGCCAGTAGGCTTCGGTCTCGTGCGCGGAGCGGACGCAGCTCGCGGTGAAGCGATGCGCCACGGCCTTTCCGTGCTTCACGATATAGGGAATGATGTCCTTGCCGAAATCGCGGGTGGAATCTTTCTCTGTGGCGTCGCGGCGCAAGTGCTCGGCGAGTGCTGCCGTCTCGAAGACATAGATGCCCATTGATGCCAGAGCCATGTCGGGCTGGCCGGGAATGCCGGGCGGGTCCTTGGGCTTTTCCACGAAGGCCGTGATGTTGTCCGTGCCGTCAACCGCCATCACGCCGAAGCCCGTCGCCTCCATGCGCGGCACCTCGAGGCAGCCGATGGTGACATCGGCACCGGAGTCGACGTGCTGCTGCAGCATCAGCTCATAGTCCATCTTGTAGATGTGATCACCCGCGAGGATCACCATGTACTTCGGGCCATAGCTCAGGATGATGTCGAGGTTCTGGTACACGGCGTCAGCGGTTCCGGCATACCACTGGTCTTCCGACACGCGCTGCGAAGCGGGGAGAATGTCGAAGCTCTCGTTACGCTCGGGGCGGAAGAAGTTCCAGCCGCGCTGCATGTGGCGGATCAGGCTGTGCGCCTTGTACTGGGTGGCGACGCCAATGCGGCGGATACCGGAGTTGAGCGCATTGGAGAGCGCAAAGTCGATGATGCGGGACTTGCAGCCGAAGGGAACCGCGGGCTTGGCGCGCCGGTCGGTCATTTCCATCAGGCGGCTGCCACGGCCGCCGGCCAGCACATAGGCCATCGCGTCACGCGCCAGCGGCGCAATCTTCCGGTACTCGGCCATCCACTTTCTCCCCTTGAACGCCAGTCAGTTTCTTATGTTTCAAGCACGAAATAGAGCGTCGCCAGCGGCGGCAGGGTCACGGAAGCCTGCGCAGGCTTGCCATGTGAGGGCGTAGGGCTCGCCGTAACGCCCCCCATGTTGCCCATGCCGCTTCCGCCATAGATGCCGGCGTCGGTGTTGATGACTTCACGCCATTGCCCTGCGGCTGGCAAGGGCAGAACGTAGCCCTCGCGCGGCACCGGCGTGAAGTTGGTGACCACCGCCACAATGGGCCCGCCTTCGCCCGAATGCCGCGCCCAAGCGAAGACCGAGTTCTCGTGGTCATCCGCCACCAGCCATTCAAAGCCGTCGGGCTCGCAGTCGCGAGCGTGCAATGCTGGAATGCTGCGATAGCTGCGGTTCAAATCCTTCACCAGCAATTGCATGCCCTTGTGCGGCGCATGGTCGAGCAGGTGCCAGTCGAGGCTGCGGGCTTCCGACCACTCTGTCCACGGCGCCATCTCCTGGCCCATGAACAGGAGCTTCTTGCCGGGGTAGCCCCACATGAAGCCATAGTAGGCGCGCAAGCCGGCAAACTTCTGCCAGTCGTCACCCGCCATCTTCATCAGCAGCGAGCCCTTGCCATGCACCACTTCGTCGTGAGACAGCGGCAGCACGAAGTTCTCCGAGAAGGCATAGAGCAACCCGAAGGTCAGTTCGTTGTGATGATGCTTGCGGTAGACCGGCTCGCGCTTCAGGTATTCAAGCGTGTCATGCATGAAGCCCATGTTCCACTTGAAGCCGAAGCCGAGGCCGCCGGTGGATGTGGGTTTGGACACACCCGGAAACGCAGTCGATTCTTCCGCGATGGTGACGGCTCCGGGATTTTGCCCATAGGCCTCGTGGTTCACGCGCTGCAGGAAGGATATGGCCTCGAGATTTTCGCGTCCGCCATACTGGTTGGGAATCCACTCGCCCTCTTTTCGTGAGTAGTCGAGGTAGAGCATCGAGGCTACTGCATCGACGCGAAGCCCGTCGAGGTGATAGCGCTCCAGCCAGAACAGCGCATTGTTGAGGAGAAAGCTCGCCACCTCGCGCCGCCCGAAATTGTAGATCGCCGTGTTCCAATCGGGGTGATAGCCCTGGCGCGGGTCCTCGTGCTCATAGAGGGCCGTTCCATCGAAGCGGGCAAGTCCGTGTTCGTCGGTGGGGAAGTGCGCAGGCACCCAGTCGAGGATGATGCCGATGCCTGCCGCATGCGCGGCATCGACGAAATGCGCAAAGCCTGCGGGGTCGCCAAAGCGTGCCGTGGGTGCAAAGAGGCCCGTGGGCTGGTATCCCCACGACGGGTCGAAGGGATGTTCGGTGATGGGAAGCAACTCGATATGCGTGAACCCCATGTCGACCACATAGGGGATCAGTGTTCCGGCAAGCTCGTCATAGCTGAGAAAGCCATCGCCATCCTTGCGCCGCCATGAGCCGAGATGGACTTCGTAGATCGACATGGGAATACGGCGGTCATCGCGGCCTGCGCGCTCCGCCATGTAGCCGGAGTCTTTCCATGTGAAGCGGTCAGTTCGCGCCACTTTGGAGGCTGTCTTCGGCCGCATCTCGGAGGCAAAGCCGAAGGGGTCGCTCTTGAGCGGCAGCAGGTTTCCTTGCGCGTCGAGCAGCTCGTACTTGTAGCCTTGACCTTCCGTCGCACCCGGAATGAAGATTTCCCAGATACCGGTGTCGAGGCGCTTCCGCATCACATGGCGCCGGCCATCCCAGCCGTTGAAGTCACCTACCACGGACGCGCGCGACGCGTTCGGCGCCCACACGGCAAAATGCACGCCCTCGTGCCCCTCGTGCCGCATCGGGTGCGCGCCGAGCCTGTCATAGAGGCGGAGATGGTTACCCTCACCGATGTAATAGTCGTCAAGCGGCCCCAGCACCGGCCCGAGGAGATAGGCATCGGCCACGGTCCCCGTCCCGCCGCTGTTGGCGGCGAGATATGTCAAGGGCTGGCGGGCTTTCAGCTTCACCGGTCCTTCGAAGAAACCCGCGTCATGGCCCTTGGCGATCTGGCCGAGGCTTTTCCCTGCCTCGTCCAGCACTTCGAGAGACTGGGCACCCGGCACGAAGGCACGCACGATCCACGACTTTCCGGATTGGTGCAGGCCGAGCAGTTTGAACGGATCGCCATGCCGGCCGTTGATGATGGCCTCGATGTCGGCGCCGCTCGTCTTCCATTCCGGATCGGCCATAGCGCGTCAACTCCTAGGCAACAGGGACATTCCAGATGTCGCGGGCATATTCACGGATCGTGCGGTCCGAGGAGAACCAGCCCATGTTCACCGTATTGAGGATTGTCTTTTCAGTCCAGTCTCCTGTCTGGCGCCAGATGGCGTCCACTTCGCGCTGGGCTTTCGCATAGGCATCGAAGTCGGCGGCGACCATGAACCAGTCCCCGTTGTAAAGGGAATCGATGATGGGCCGATAGCGGTTGGCATCGTCCGGAGAGAACACGCCCGACGCCAGCGCATCGAGCACGCCTTTGAGATCGACCGAAGCTTCGATCACCGCGCGGGGGTCATGCCCCTCGCGGCGCTTCTGCTCGACTTCTTCTGTGGTCATGCCGAAGATCACGATGTTGTCGCGGCCCACATGCTCCATGATCTCGATGTTGGCGCCGTCGAGCGTACCAATGGTCATGGCGCCGTTCAGCGCGAACTTCATGTTGCCCGTGCCAGAGGCCTCCATGCCCGCAGTCGAGATCTGCTCCGAGAGGTCGGCCGCCGGAACGATGACTTCGGCGAGGCTTACGTTGTAGTTGGGAATGAACACGACCTTCAACAGGTCGCGGATGTCGGGATCGTTGTTCACGACCGCGCCGACATCGTTGGCGAGTTTGATGATGAGTTTCGCCTGCGCATAGCTCGCCGCCGCCTTGCCCGCGAAGATCTTGACGCGCGGCACCCATGGCCGGTCGGGATGTGCCCGCATCGAATTATAAAGCGCGATCGTCTCGAGAATGTTGAGAAGCTGCCGCTTGTATTCATGGATGCGCTTCACCTGCACATCGAACATCGCCGAAGGATCGACCTTCAGCCCCATGCGCGCTGCGATCAGGTTCGAAAGCTCGGCCTTGTTGTGCCGCTTGATGGTGGAGAACCGGGCCTTGAAGCCTGCATCCTTGGCGAAACTCGTGGCCTTCACAAGATTCGCGGCATCATCCAGCACGGCGGGACCGATCGAGTCCGTAAGCAATGTCGCAAGCTGCGGGTTGACGCCCAACAGCCAGCGCCTTGGCGTGATGCCATTGGTCTTGTTGTTGATGCGGCCGGGATAGAGCGCATTGAGATCACGGAACACGCTCTGCTTCATCAGCGACGTGTGGAGCGCCGAGACGCCGTTGATCGAGTGCGAGCCTGCAAAGGCAAGCTGGCCCATGCGTACGCGCCGCCCGTTGTGCTCGTCGATGAGCGAGACCGAGGCCAGGAACTCAGAGGTGCAGCCGGGCCGCTTCTGCGCTTCGGCGATGAGCTTGGCGTTGATCTGGTAGACGATCTGCATGTGGCGCGGCAGCACGTGCTCGAACAGGTGGACGGGCCAGCTCTCGAGCGCCTCCGGCAGCAGCGTATGATTGGTATAGCCGATGCAGTCCTTGGTGATGGACCATGCTTCGTCCCAGTCGAGCGCGTGGTTGTCGACGAGAATGCGCATGAGTTCGGCGACGGCAATCGCGGGATGCGTATCGTTGAGCTGGATCGCCACCTTGTCGGCAAGCGAGCGCACTTCGTCATATTGCTGCACGTGGCGGCGGATAAGGTCCTGCAGCGAAGCGGACGTGAAGAAATATTCCTGCCGCAGCCGCAGCTCCTGTCCGGCAGGCGTCGAGTCGGCGGGATAGAGCACGCGGGTGATGATCTCGGCCTTGTTGCTCTCGGCCAGTGCCGCGCCATAGTCGCCGCTGTTGAAGGCATCGAGGCGGATCGGGTCCACGGCGCGCGCTGTCCACAGCCGCAGCGTATTCACGCGCTTGCCGCGCCAGCCGACCATCGGCGTGTCGCAGGCGGATGCCAGAAGCTTTTCGCCCGGCTTCCAGCGCCGCTGCTGCTTGTTTCCGGTTTCGAGTCCCGGAACCACCTGGCCCCCGAAGCCGATCTCGTAGGCCGCCTCGCGCCGCGGGAATTCCCACCGGTTGCCGTGTTCGAGCCAGTTCTCGGGCAGTTCGATCTGCCAGCCGTCGATGATCTTCTGGCGAAACAGCCCGTGGTTGTAGCGGATGCCATAGCCGTAGGCAGGAATGTCGAGGCTCGCCATGCTCTCCATGAAGCAGGCCGCGAGACGGCCCAATCCACCGTTGCCGAGCGCTGCATCCGGCTCCAGCGCTTCGATAAGGTCGATGTCGACATTCAACGCTTGCAGGGCCTTGGTGAAGGCGTCGTTGAGTTGCAGGTTCCGCAAGGCATCGCGCATCAGCCGGCCGATGAGGAATTCGAGCGAAAGGTAGTAAACGCGCTTCGACTTCGTCTGATAGGCGCGTCTGGTCGATTCCATCCAGCGGTCGATGATGCGGTCGCGCAGTGCCAGAACGGTCGCGTTCAGCCAGTCGTGGCGCTTGGCCACGGCCGGGTCCTTGCCGATGGAATAGGCAAGCTTCTCGAGAATTTCGGCGCGGATCGTCTCGGCATCGGTCCCGCGCGGCGCTGGCTTGTTCATCTGTCGCTACCTTCCGTCCCCAACTGCAAGGGCACCGCTTATAGGTGAAGCGGCGGGCTACATGCAATGTGAGAGGAATAATAAATCAACTCTCGTGATTTATTCAAGCAGAATATGAGGTACGCACCTGAAAATCTGCGTGGAAGCTTTTCAGGCCTGTATCACCGACATGGTCGCAACGCCACCGACGATGAGCGCAAGGCCGAACCACTGCCCAGGCGAAACCTTCTCCTTGAGAAAAAACATCGCCAGCACGACGGACACGGCGCCATAGGCCGAAATGCCGACGCCTGCGAATTCCTTCCCCGGCAAATGCCCGGAGGCATTGACTGCGGTGACGCCCAGCACGTCCAGCCCGCCCATGATGAAGATGCCGGTCCAGTGCCGCCGAGTGAGCGGCAGCGGTTTCGCCTCGCTCAGCATGAAGGGCAGGATGGTGACGAGGGCGGTCGCCCGCGACAGCCATGTCGCCTCGATCTCGCCCACAGAAACAGCGGCCTTCTGGCCGAGCACTATGGAAGAGGAATAGCCCAGAACAGCCATGACGGCGAAGAGCAGCAGCGTCGGCATCTTTCCGGGCTCCACTGCATTGATGCCGCCATCCTCCGTGCCGGATCGCGCCACGATGATGGCACCGAGGAGCGTCGCTCCCACCGCCGTCCATTGCAGCGCCGTGGGTTCAAGTCCGTTGACCACACCCCACAGCACCGCCAGCACGGGATAGCCAGCGGTGATCGGGCCTACCAGCGAGACAGGCCCGAGGCTGAAGGCCTTGAACAGCCCGCCTACGCCAAAACCATAGGCCAATCCCAGCAGGAAACCCGACCAGAGTGCCGGCCACGAGGCCTGCCAGATGCGGCCCTGGTAGAGAACATGGAACGACAACAGGATGCCGCCTGAGACCATCACCAGCGCTGCCATGCGGAAAGCCCCGATCCGCGCGGCCATGGTCCTCGCCATCAGGTCGTGGACCGACCAGCACAGTGCCGCGAAGATACCCAGGAATACGGCAAGCATCGTTCAGATTGTCCCCAAGTCCTTGGCCCCATGTCGCGGCTATCTGCCATCGTTGCCCGCATATGAGCATGGCCGCTGCACCGCCGGAACTGCAAAAGCCTCATGCCGCCATGGGGCGCCCTGACGTTTCCAGTCGAAAAGGCGGCAGACTGGGATATGCTTGCTGTTTCAAGCCATGTTTGGAAAGCGACCATGTTCCTCTCCGTCTTCGACATCTTCAAGATCGGCATCGGCCCGTCGAGCTCGCACACGGTAGGCCCCATGGTCGCCGCCGCGCGCTTTCTCGAGAAGGCTGCTGCCACGTCGCTGCCCCATACGGGCCGCCTGACCGTCACTCTTCACGGCTCCCTGGCGTTTACCGGCAAGGGTCACGGCACCGACCGCGCAGTCATCCTGGGGCTTGCGGGCGAGAAGCCCGATGCGATGGACCCCGATCGCGTCGAAGACGTGCTCCGCGCGATGTCCTCGCGTGGAGCCATCACACTCCCCGATGGCCATCCGGTCAGCTTCAATCCGGCGCGTGACGTGATCTTCGACTTCGGCCCGGCGCTGAAGGGCCATTCCAACGGCATGGTCTTCCGCATCCTCGACGATGACAACAACACGCTGCTGGCAGAAACCTATTTCTCGATCGGCGGCGGCTTCGTCCAGACGGAGGCCGAGCGCATGGCCGCCGTTTCCGCCGACAAGACCGAACGGCCGGCCCCCGACGTACCCTATCCCTTCCGCACCGCCGCCGAAATGCTCGACATGGGCCGCATCTCCGGCCTGACCATTGCGGACATGAAGCGCGCCAACGAGACCGTGTCGCAATCAGCCGAACAGCTCGATGCAAATCTCGACCGCATCTGGGGTGCCATGCGCGACTGCATGAACCGTGGCCTCGCGATCAGCGGCACGCTGCCCGGTGGCCTCAAGATCAAGCGCCGCGCCGCGGAGATCCACCAGAAGCTGAAGGACGAGCAAGGCAACAACGCGATCCAGCCGCACAGGCTGATGGACTGGCTCTCGGTCTATGCCATGGCGGTGAACGAGGAAAATGCGGCAGGCAGCCGCGTGGTGACGGCCCCCACCAATGGTGCGGCGGGCGTCATTCCCGCCACCATCCGCTACTATCTCGACCATTGCCTCGGCGCCGACATCAACGGCATCCGCATTTTCCTGCTCGCGGCGGCAGCCATTGGCGGTCTCATCAAGCACAATGCCTCGATCTCGGGTGCTGAAGTCGGCTGCCAGGGCGAAGTCGGCTCCGCGTCCGCCATGGCCGCTGCAGGTTTGTGCGCGGCCCTGGGCGGCAGTAACGAGCAGGTTGAGAATGCCGCCGAAATCGCGCTCGAGCATCACCTCGGCATGACCTGCGATCCGGTCGGCGGGCTGGTACAAGTGCCCTGCATCGAGCGCAACGCCTTTGGCGCCGTCAAGGCCGTCACCGCCGCGTCGCTTGCGCTGCGGGGAGACGGCACGCACTTCGTTCCACTCGATACCTGCGTCGAAACCATGCGCCAGACGGGCCTCGACATGAACGAAAGGTATAAGGAAACCTCGACCGGCGGGCTTGCCGTGAACGTCGTGGAGTGCTGAACTCGCTTTATGCCATCATATTCAGCACCGCTCCGCGATCACCTCTTCTGCCTCTATGACGTGCTGGGCTTCGAGGCCCACACAGAGCTCCCCGGTTTCGAGGGCTTCTCCCGCGATATCATCGAGGCTGTTCTCGAACAGGCAAATCGATTTGCCTCCGAAGTGGTTCATCCGCTGAACCGCAGCGCCGATGAAGAAGGCGCGCGCTTCGATCAGGGCACAGTCACCACGCCGCAAGGATTCAAGGAGGCCTATGCTGCGCTGGTCGAAGGCGGGTGGCCTGCTTTGACGGCCTCGCCGGATCATGGCGGGCAGGGCATGCCGCACATGGTCAACATCCTCTTCGAGGAAATGCTGAATGGCGCCTGCCTCTCCTTCGGTCTTTTCCCCGGATTGACGCGCGGCGCCTATGTCGCCGTGGCGCAGCACGGCAACGATGCACAGAAAGCAATCTACGCGCCGCGTCTTGCCAGTGGCGAATGGTCGGGCTCCATGTGCCTGACGGAGGCCCATTGCGGCACCGATCTCGGACTGCTGAAGACGCAAGCCATCCCGCAGGCCGATCAAAGCTTCGCGCTGACCGGCACCAAGATCTTCATTTCCGCCGGAGAGCACGATCTGGCGCCCAACATCATCTACCTCGTGCTGGCGCGCCTCCCCGATGCGCCGATGGGCTCGAGGGGCATCAGCCTGTTCCTGGTGCCGAAGGTCATGGTGAACGATGATGGCACGCTGGGCGCGCGCAACGCTGTGTCATGTGGCGCCATCGAGCACAAGATGGGCATTCATGGCTGCCCCACCTGCGTCATCAATTTCGATGGCGCAACTGGCTGGCTCGTGGGCGAACCGCACCAGGGCCTCAAGGCCATGTTCTCGATGATGAACACGGAGCGCATCGCGGTCGGCATTCATGGCCTTGCAATCGCCGAGGCCTCTTACCAGAACGCCGTCACCTATGCCCGCGAACGCCTGCAGGGCCGAGCACCCTCGGGCCCGAAGAATCCCGCCAAGCCCGCCGACCCGATCATCGTCCACCCCGATGTGCGCCGCATGCTGATGACCCAGCGCGCGCTGGTCGAAGGCTGCCGCATGCTGGCGCTCTTCACCGCACAGGCGCTCGACGTATCGGAACACCATGCCGACCCGCAGGCGCGCAAAGCCGCCGATGACGTCGTGGCGTTGATGACGCCGGTGGTGAAGGCGTTCCTGACCGACGCAGGAAGCGACGTCGCCAATCTTGGTGTTCAGGTTCTGGGCGGCCATGGCTTTATCCGTTCCAACGGCCAGGAGCAGCACGTCCGCGATGTGCGCATCACCCAGATCTACGAAGGCACCAATGGCATCCAGTCGATGGATCTCCTCGGCCGCAAGGTGCTGCACCTCAATCTGCTCGAAGCCTTCTCGAAGCCCGTCGCCGACTATATTGCTGCTGCGGGCGAAGGCCCTCTGAGCGAATTCGTCAACCCGCTCTCCGCCGCCCATGATCTTCTTGAGGATGCGACACAGACCATCCGCCAGAACGCCGCATCGCATCCGGATGAAATCGGTGCCGCAGCCGCCGACTACATGCGTCTCTTTGCATTGACCTCGCTGGCCTATCTCTGGGCGCGCGCGGCGGAAGTTTCGCTGCCGAAGAGCAATGATGATTTCTATCGCGCCAAGCTCGCAACGGCCCGCTTCTACATGCAGCGCATCCTGCCGCAAGCAGCCTCGCTCCACGCGGCGATCACCGCGGGCGCGTCACCCGTGATGGAGCTCGACGAGGCGATGTTCTAGCTTAGCGATCGCAGGTAGTCGGAAAGCCCCGCCGTCGAGGCATCGAGGCCCTCGGTGCCCTTCTTGCCTTCCACTACAGGCTGGAGGCCGGTCGCGAGTTCCTTGCCCAGTTCAACGCCCCACTGGTCGAAGGCATTGATGCCCCAGATCGCCGCTTCAACGAACACGCGATGCTCGTAGAGCGCGATCAGCCGGCCCAATGTGAAGGGGTCGAGCTTTTTGTAGGCGAGCGTCAGCGACGGACGGTTGCCGGTGAATACCCGGTGCGGCGCCAGCGCCTTTGTCTCGGCCTTGGACTTTCCCATGACCAGAAGCTGCGCCTCGGCCTCCTTCAGGGTGCGGCCCTTCATCAGGGCCTGGCTCTGCGCGAGGCAATTGGCGACGAGCAGGGCGTGATGTTCGGCCATGCCGGTTTCATGCGGCGCGGCGGCGATCAGGAACTCGACCGGGATAACGTCCGTACCCTGATGAAGCAACTGGAAGAAGGCGTGCTGCCCGTTGGTGCCGGGCTCGCCCCACACGATGGGGCCGGTCGGCCCTTTTACCGCAGCACCTGCCGTCGTCACGCGTTTGCCGTTCGATTCCATGTCGAGCTGCTGCAAGTAGGCCGGAAACCGCGATAGGCGCTGGTCATAGGGAATGATGGCGCGCGAGGGATGGCCCGCAACGTTCCTGTGCCACACGCCGAGGAGGCCCATCAGCATGGGAAGGTTTTCGAGAACGGGAGACTCGCGGAAATGCCGGTCCATGGCATGCGCGCCTTCGAGGAATTTCGTGAAGTTCTCCGGCCCGATGGCGATCATCAGCGGCAGTCCGATGGCCGACCAGATCGAATAGCGTCCGCCCACCCAGTCCCAGAAGCCGAAGATGCGGTCTTCCGAAATACCGAAGGCCTTCACCTTGTCGATGGCGGTAGAAATCGCGGCGAAATGATCGGCCACGGCTTTCTCGCCCAGCTTTTCGGCGATCCACTTCCGCGCGGTGCGCGCATTGGTCATGGTCTCGATCGTCGTGAAAGTTTTCGAGGCGATCAGGAACAATGTCGTCTCGGGCTGAAGCAGCTTCAACGTGTCGGCGATGTGTGCGCCATCGACGTTCGACACATAGTGAAGGCGCGGCCCATCGTGATAAGGCGCAAGCGCCAGCGTCGTCATGGCGGGCCCAAGGTCCGAGCCGCCGATGCCGATGTTGACCACGTCCGTGATCTTCGAGCGGCGAACGTCGTTGGCAAAGGCCACCATCGCCGCCAGCACGCCGTTCACGTCCGGCATCACGTCGCGGCCCGCCACCATCACCGGCACATTGGCGCGGTTGCGCAACGCCGTGTGCAGAACCGCGCGGCCCTCCGTGGTGTTGATAATGTCGCCCGCGAACATCGCATCGCGCTTGGACTCGACATCCGCTGCCTTGGCGAGAGACGCCAGGAGCTTCATCGTCCGCGCATTGACGGCGCATTTCGAATAGTCGAGCAGCAGGTCGCCGGCTTTCGCGGAGAGCGTCGTGAACCGTTTCGCATCGCGCTCGAAGGCCTTCCGCATATCGGCGGGCGCGCCCTTCTTCAGGTGCGCCTTGATATCTGCGAAGGCTTTCCGTGTGTCGCCAGCTTTTGCCATGTGCCGCCCCTAGCTTCTGAGTGTGCCGCCCGTCGCCTTCGTGACCGCCGCCACGACCTTGGCGGAAACCGCTTCGATCTCGGCCTCGGTCAGTGTCTTTTCGCGCGGCGCAAGCGTCACTTCAAGCGCCAGCGATGTCTTGCCGCCTTCGAGCTTGTAGAGGTCGAACACGGTAACATCGCTGATCAGCGCCTTGTCGGCACCTTTCGCGGCCTTCACCAGCTTGTCGGCCTCGACCTTGTCATCGACGACGAAGGCAAAGTCGCGCGACAGCGGCAGCAGGTCGGACGTGACGAGGGCAGCACGCGTGGCGCTCTTGGCCTTGGAGCCCGGAACGGCGTTGAGGATCACCTCGAAGGCTACAAGCGGGCCCTTCACATCCATCGCCGCCAGCACGCGCGGATGGATTTCGCCGAAGTGGGCGAGCTTGTTCTGCGGTCCCATCTGGATCGTGCCGGAACGGCCCGGATGATACCACGACGGCGCACCGGCAACGACCTGCACGTTCGCGACGGGTGCGCCCGCCGCGTCCAGCACCGCCAGCGCATCGGCCTTGGCATCGAACGCATCGACG
>NZ_JBGSOZ010000050.1:0-11458 GCF_041738905.1 Aestuariivirga sp. | reverse complement strand
TGCGGGGTGCACGCGGCTGCGCCGTGCGCTGCTGCTGCACCCGGCCCGACAGGTTGAGCCGGTGCACCTTGCCGATCACCGCATTGCGCGTGACGCCCGATCCCAGCCGCCCCGCGATCTGGCTGGCGCTCAGCCCTTCCGTCCAAAGCTTCTTGAGAAGCTCCACCCGTTCATCAGTCCAGGACAATTTCGCCCCTCCAAGATTGATTTCCAGCTCTTCACCCAACGGAATCCCTCACACTTCGCCGGGCCCAAACCGCAACCGGCGCTTTCACTGCAAAACTGACTTTAAAACGCTACATCTCGTAGCAATTGACGCGGACCCTACTATACGCGGAAATGCACCCGCAACCTTCGGGTTCGAATTCGGCGGTGTTTTCCCCAGTTTCCCGCTGAGCCCTATGGTTAATGAAACCTTATCAGCATGCCGAATCGGGGGTCCATGCGCTGTTTTGACTCAGTGTGGAAAACCGTGAATCACTGTCCAGGGAATGCCGCGATTGACCCTTCGCAATCATGGACTTATATGGAAACGGACAGTGGGCGCCCTCCGTTTCACAGGCGGGCGCCTTTTGATTTCATGAACAGAGCACAGCCATGATCGCACCCGTCCTGCCGACCTATGCCAGAGCGAAAGTCTCCTTCGAGCGGGGCGAAGGGGTGCGCGTTTTCACGCCGGAAGGGGAATCCTACCTCGATTTCGGCGCCGGCGTTGCAGTCACGAGCTGCGGTCATTGCCATCCCCATCTGGTGGCGGCGCTCACAGAGCAGGCCAGCAAGATCTGGCACACGTCGAACCTCTACCAGATGCCGGGCCAGGAAAGGCTGGCGCAGCGCCTGATCGATGCCAGCTTCGCCGAGACGGTGTTCTTCACCAATTCGGGTGCGGAGGCGCTGGAATGCTCGATCAAGATGGCGCGGAAATATCATGCCGCCCAAGGCCATCCGGAGAAATACCGCCTCATCACTTTCGAGGGCGCCTTTCATGGCCGGACACTCGCCACCATCGCGGCGGGCGGGCAGGCGAAGTATCTTGAAGGCTTCGGCCCCAAGGTGGAAGGCTTCGACCAGGTGCCCTTCGGCGACCATGAGGCGTTGAAGATGGCCATCGGCCCCGAAACGGCTGGCATCCTCATCGAGCCGGTGCAGGGCGAGGGCGGCATCCGCCCGGTTCCGCCCCAGTGCCTGAAGGGCTTGCGCGAGCTTTGCGATGCACACGGCATCCTGCTGGTGTTCGACGAGGTTCAGTGCGGCATCGGCCGGACCGGCAAGCTGTTCGCGCATGAATGGGCCGGCATCGCGCCGGACATCATGGCAATTGCCAAGGGCATCGGCGGCGGCTTCCCCCTCGGCGCCTGCCTTGCCACCGAGAAGGCCGCCGTCGGCATGACGGCAGGCACCCACGGTTCGACCTTCGGCGGCAATCCGCTGGCGACCGCCGTGGGCAATGCCGTGCTTGATGTGGTGCTGGAGCCGGGGTTCCTTGAGAGCGTCCAGCAACGGGCGCTCACCCTGAAGCAGAAGCTTGCTGGCCTCAAGGATACGCACCCCACGATCATCGATGACATTCGCGGCTTCGGCCTGATGATGGGCATCAAGTGCAAGGTGCCCAACACGGCATTCCAGGCGGCTGCCTTCGACCAGCATCTAATGACCATCGGCGCTGGCGACAACGTGGTACGGCTGCTGCCGCCGCTTGTCGTCACCGATGCCGACATCACGGAGGCCGTCGACAAGCTTGACCGCGCCTGCCGCGCGCTCGAAGCCAAGGCGGCGGCGTGAGGGTCTGATGATGACGTCGCCCCGGCATTTCCTCGACATTTCCGATTTCGATGCGGCAACCCTCAACGGCATCATCGCCAAGGCGCGCGCCATGAAGGATGCCCGCAAGGGCCTTCCGAAAGGACTGCGTGAAGCCGATGAACCGCTCAAGGGCCGCATGCTGGCGCTGATCTTCGAGCGCCCCTCGACCCGCACGCGGGTTTCTTTTGAGGTCGGCATGCGGCAGATGGGCGGCGAGACGCTGGTGCTGTCGTCGAACGACATGCAACTCGGCCGCGGCGAGACCATCGCCGATACCGCGCGCGTGCTGTCGCGCTATGTCGATGCCATCATGATCCGGGCCGCGTGCCATTCCAGCCTCACGGAACTGGCGGAGGCCGCAACCGTTCCCGTCATCAACGGCCTCACCAACCTCACGCATCCCTGCCAGGTGATGGCGGATGTGATGACATTGGAAGAGCATGTGGCGCCCGTGAAGGATCTGACGGTCAGCTGGGTCGGAGACGGCAACAATGTTGCCGCCTCGTGGATTCATGCCGTGGGCCGCATGGGAGGCAAGCTCAGGATCGGCACGCCGAAGGAACTTGAGCCGTCGCCGGAGATCATGGCCTGGGCCCGCGCGGAAGGTGCCGATGTGCAGGTCATGCAGTCGCCCGAGGAGGCAGTTGCCGGAGCCCATTGCGTCATCACCGATGCCTGGGTCTCGATGCACGACACCGATGCCGCCAGCCGGCATAATCTTCTGCAGCCCTATCAGGTGAACCGCCGGCTGATGGACGCCGCAGGCCCAAACGCCAAGTTCATGCACTGCCTTCCCGCCCATCGCGGCGAAGAGGTGACCGATGAAGTGATGGACAGCCCCAACTCGCTGATCTTCGATGAGGCAGAGAACCGGCTCCATATCCAGAAGAGCATCCTGCTCCACTGTCTGGGCGCCTGATGGCCGGAGCAACTTCCCATTCCGGTGACGATCTCGTCCTGCCCTTCGAGATCAAGCCGCTTGGCGTGCGCGGCAAGCTCGTGCGGCTGGGCGCCGCCGTCGACGATATCCTGCACCGTCACGACTATCCGCCGCCGGTTTCAGCACTTCTGGCCGAGGCCGTTGCCCTCACCGCCATGCTGGGAACCTCGCTCAAGTTCGACGGCAAGTTCATCCTGCAGACCAAGACCGATGGTCCGGTGGACTTGCTGGTGGCCGACTATGTCTCGCCCGGCAAGGTGAGAGGTTATGCCCGCTTCGATGCCGCCCGGGTAGCTGCCCTGGCAAATCCCACGCAGGCCGGCCTGCTCGGCAACGGGTATCTTGCGATGACGGTCGACCAAGGACCCGACATGGAACGCTATCAAGGCATCGTTCCGCTCCACGGCGAAGACCTGACCGCCGCGGCCCATGGCTATTTCGAGAAATCCGAGCAGATCCCCACCCGCATCCGCATGGCGGCTGGCCCCTTGCTTCAGCGCGGCGCCGCAGCCGAGAGCTGGCGGGCGGGTGCCGTGATGGTGCAGCACCTGCCGCGCGAGGGCGGAGCAAGCCCGCTTCCCTCGCAATCCGGCGATGCCCCGGAGGGCGCCGAGGAGGTGTTGCCGGAAAACGACGATTGGGTGAAGGCGCGGCTGCTGCTCGATACGGTCGAGGCCCATGAGCTTCTCGACCCCCTGCTGACGCCCGAGGAATTGCTCTACCGCCTCTATCATGAGGACGGGGTGACAGCCTATCCGGCGACCCCGCTTGAGCGCTACTGCAGCTGCTCCGAGGAGAGCATCACCCGCATGCTGGCGCGGTTTCCGGCCGAGGACCAGGCCGACATGGTGGAAAACGGCGAGATTGCCGTTACTTGCGAATTCTGCTCCACAACCTACCGCGTCTCGCCGGACTCGCTCCCGGCGGGCTGATTTCCGTCCCGACGTGTCGCATTTTTAACATGACTCGTCCGAAGCGTTAGTTCTATTCACCCCAATGTCACTACAGTGTCATTGACGGAGGCAAGTCTCCGTGACAGTTTTTGCCCCGGCAAGGCCGCAAAGGCTTGAATACAAAAAGAACGGAACAGGGAACGTGGGAGGAATGGACGCAAGGGCCCCGAGGTCATGCGTCCCGCACTCACATCCACCAACCCCGCGATCCGCACCGGTTTTCAAGGTCACTCAAGGAGAGAAACGTATGACCGAGTTCGAAATGAAAATGAGCGCAGCAAAGCGGGCCGTCGGCCTCGGCAAGCTGTCGCGACGCGACTTCATGTCCTTCGCCATTGCCTCCGGCATGACGATTTCTGCCGCCAGCACTCTGTTCGCCTCCGCCGCCCGTGCCCAGCCCAAGCAGGGCGGCGTGTTCAAGGCCGGCATCGGCCATGGCCAGACGACGGACTCGCTCGATCCTGCAACCTGGTCCAACGGCTTCACCTTCTCGTGGGGCAAGTCGGTCATGGGCGCGCCCCTGGTGCAGGTCAACCAGAAGAACGAAGCGGTTCCGCACGTCGCCGAAAGCTTCGAGCCGGCTGATGGCGCCAAGAAGTGGATATTCAAGATCCGCAAGGGCATTACCTTCCATGATGGCAAGACCCTGACGGCTGACGATGTCGTCGCCACCATCAACTATCACATCGGACCGGACTCCAAGTCTCCCGCCAAGGGGGTTCTCTCGAACCTCGTCGCGGTCAAGGCCGATGGCCCTGACACGGTGATCTTCGAACTGAACGGCGGCAACGCCGACTTCCCCTTCCTGCTCACCGACTACCATCTCTCGATCTACCCGTCGGAAGGCGGCAAGATCATGTGGGAGAAGGGCATCGGTGCCGGTCCTTACGTGCTGAAGTCGTTTGAGCCGGGCGTCAAGCTCGTCGGCGAGCGCAACCCGAACTACTTCGGCACCACCTATTTCGACGGCATCGAGGTCCTCTCGATCATCGACGTCGCGGCCCGCACCAACGCCTACCTGTCGGGCGAAGTGCACTTCATCGACCGCGCCGACGTGAAGACCATCGACATGGTGAAGGCAGCGCCTGAAACCGAACTCTACAATGTTTCGGGCTTCGCGCATTACACGGCGCCGATGCATTGCGACGCGGCGCCCTTCAATGACGTCAACGTGCGCCAGGCCATCAAGTGGGCCATCAACCGCCAGGATCTCGTCGACAAGATCCTTTACGGCTATGGCTCGGCCGGCAACGACAACCCGCTCTCGCCCTCGATGAAGTATGCAATCAACGCCGAACCGGTCTACAGCTATGATCCGGAAAAGGCCAAGTCGCTGCTGAAGAAGGCTGGCCTCGAGAACCTGAAGGTCGATTTCTCGGCGTCCGATGCAGCCTTCCCCGGCGGTGTCGATGCCGCCCTCCTGATGGCCGAACACGCCCGAGCGGCCGGCATCGAGATCAACGTGGTCCGCGAACCGAATGACAGCTACTGGGACAACGTCTGGCTCAAGAAGCCCTGGTGTCTCTGCTACTGGGGCGGCCGTCCGACCGCCGACGCCTTCATGTCGATCTCGCTCGCAGCCGATGCGGCCTGGAACGATACACGCTGGAAGCACCCGCGCTTCAATGAGCTGCTTGTGGCGGCCCGCGCCGAGACCGACGAAGCCAAGCGCCAGGCGATGTATGCCGAGTGCCAGCAACTCGTCCACGACGACGGCGGCCAGGTTGTGCTGATGTTCAACAACTACGTGGGCGCACTGTCGACCAAGATCGGCCATGCCGAGTTCAACTCGGACTTCGATCACGACGGCGGCTTCATGTATGAGCGCTGGTGGATGGCGTAAGGGCACGCTGTTGCATTACCAAATTTTGTAGAACCGGACCCCGTCAAGCGATTGACGGGGTCTTTTTGTCGTGAGAACGTCTTGGCAGTGTCAACGTCAAGTCCACCCCGCACCACGAGGAAAACTCATGGTGTTCGCAAAAATGGATCGCGGTACTTGTCCGTACGCTGACCGACGGGAAAGAAAAGCCGGAATGCCGGCACAGGGAGAAAACAGATGAACGAGATGAAGAACAAGCTGAACGCCGCGCTGGCGCAGGCCGTACGGGGCCGTATCACACGGCGCGAATTCACCCAACTGGCGCTGGCCTCTGGCGTAACGCTCGCCGCCGCCAACACCATGTTTGCCTCGGCAGCGAAGGCCGAGCCCAAGAAGGGCGGCACCTTCAAGATCGGCGTGGGCCACGGCGCCACCACGGACTCGATGGACCCGGGCCTCTACCCCGATCAGTTCACCGGAACGGCACTTTGGGGCACTCTGGCCAACAGCCTGACCGAGATTGATGCCGACGGCAATGTGACGGGTGACGTTGCCGAGAGCTTCGAGGCGTCGGACGGCGCCAAGAAGTGGGTCTTCAAGGTGCGGAAGGGCATCACCTTCCACAATGGCAAGGCAGTTACGGCAGAGGATGTCGTCGCCTCGATCATGCATCACCGTGGCGACGACTCGAAGTCAGCCGCGAAGTCGCTGCTGAAGTCGGTCGTCAGCGTCAAGGCCGATGGTGCTGAAACCGTCGTCTTCGAACTTGATGGCGGCAACGCAGACTTCCCCTACACTGTCTCCGATTATCATATGCCGATCATGCCGAAGAACGCTGACGGCTCGGTCGACTGGCAGTCGGGCATCCGCACCGGCGCCTACATGCTGGACAAGTTCACGCCCGGTGTAACGGCCACCTTCAACAAGAACCCGAACTACTTCAAGGCCGACAAGGGCTGGTTCGACCGCGTCGAATTCCTCTCTATCAAGGACGTGGCCGCCCGCACCAACGCGCTGCTCTCGGGCGAGATCCAGTACATGGACCGCTGCGACCTCAAGACCCTCGACCAGCTGAAGCAGAGCCCGGACCACACCGTCTCCGAGATCACCGGCTATGGCCATCAGATCTACGCGATGAACGTGACCGCGAAGCCCTTCGATGACGTCAACGTGCGCCTCGCCATCAAGCATTCGCTGGATCGCCAGGACATCATCGACAAGGTGTTCCTCGGCCACGGCACGGCAGGCAACGACAACCCGATCGCGCCGACGGTCAAGTTCGCCGTCGATCCGCAGCCGCGCCACACCTATGATCCGGAGAAGGCGAAGGCCTTCCTCAAGAAGGCCGGACTCGAATCGCTGTCCTTCGATCTCTCGGTTGCTGACGCCGCCTTCTCGGGTGCCGTCGACTCGGCCATCCTGTGGAAGGAACAGGCCAAGGCCTGCGGCATCGACATCAACGTCATCCGCGAGCCGGATGATGGCTACTGGGACAATGTCTGGCTGAAGAAGCCCTTCGTCGCATCGTACTGGAGCGGCCGCCCGACAGTCGACTGGATGATGACCACGGCCTATGCAGCGGACGCCGCCTGGAACGACACGTTCTGGAATCACCCGAAGTTCAACGAACTGCTCATCGCAGCCCGTTCGGAAACCGACGAAGCCAAGCGTGCGGCGATGTATGCCGAGATGCAGCAGATCCTGCACGACGACGGTGGCCTCATCAACCTGGTGTTCAACACCTATATCGAGGCCCACGCCAACAATCTGGGCCACGGCAAGGTGGCGGCCAACTGGCAGCTCGACGGCATGAAGATTGCCGAGCGCTGGTGGTACACGGCATGATTGCTGACGCGAAAGGCTGACAATAGGTCGGGGACCGGGTTGCCGCGTGCGTAATCCGGTCCCTATTATTTTATGTGTAGCGCGATGAGATCGATCTGCTACTGTCAATGAAACGACAGGCCCAGCAAGAGGCCGATGGGGAGAAGCATGCATCCGGTTCTTAAAACCGTCCTGCAGCGCTTGGGACTGGGATTGCTGACGCTCTTCGTGGTGTCGATCGTGATCTTCGCATCCCTTGAACTGCTGCCCGGTGGCTTCGCAGAGGCCATTCTCGGCCAGGGCGCAACGCCCGAAACCGTTGCCGCGTTCAATCGCGAAATCGGCATGGATCGTCCGGCAACCGTTCGCTACGTCGAATGGATCGGCGGGGTGCTCACGGGCGACTTCGGCTATTCCTATGCGGGCCTCGGCGGCTCGATCAAGCGCAGCGTGACGGATATCATCGCGCCCCGCCTCTACAACACATTCTTCCTTGCACTGATGACTGCCATCGTGGCGGTGCCCCTGTCGCTGATGCTCGGCGTGCTGGCGGCGCTCTACCGCAACAGCTGGTACGACCGGATCGTCAACTCGGTGACGCTGACGACGATCGCCACGCCCGAGTTCTTCATCGCCTATCTCCTGATGTTCTTCTTCGCCATCAAGAACAAGTGGTTCTACACGCTCTCCACCGTGAGCGGCTCGACCGATCTCTGGGAGCACATGTACCGCGCGGCACTTCCCGCCATCACGCTCACCCTCGTCATCGTCGCGCACATGATGCGCATGACGCGGGCGGCTCTCATCAATCTTCTCGCCAGCCCCTACATGGAAATGGCACAGCTCAAGGGTGTTCCGCGCCGCGAGGCGATTGTGAAGCATGCGCTGCCCAACGCCTGGGCGCCGATTGCGACCGTCATCGCCTTCAACCTTGCCTATCTCGTGGTCGGCGTCGTGGTTGTCGAAGTGGTGTTTGTCTATCCGGGCATCGGGCAGTTGATGGTCGATGCCGTCTCCAGCCGCGACATGCCGGTGGTGCAGGCCTGCGCGCTGATCTTCGCCGCAACCTATATCCTGCTCAATCTCTCGGCCGACATCGTCTCGATCGTCACCAACCCCAGGCTGCTGCATCCCAAATGACCGCACAAGCTCCAGATATCCGCTCGGTCCGTGCCCGGCGCAGCTTTCTCCAGAATGTAAAGCGCACGCTCGCCTCCGCACCCATCAGTGCCTGGTTCGGCATGACCGTCATCGTGATCTATGTGATCGCGGCTGTCTTCGCGCCGCTGATCGCGCCCTATGGCGAGGCGGAAGTCGTCGGCAAGGCCTATCAGCCGTCGGGGCCGGAGTTCTGGCTTGGCACCGACCAGATCGGCCGCGACCTGTTCTCGCGCCTCATCTACGGCGCGCGCAACACCGTGGGCATCGCCTTCATCACCACCATGCTGTCCTTCATGATCGGCGGAACGCTGGGCGTGCTGACGGCGCTGAAGCGCGGCTGGCTCGACCAGGGAATCTCGCGCATCGTCGATGCCTTCCTTGCCATTCCCGTCCTCATCTTCGCGCTGATGCTGCTCGCCGTGTTCGGCAAGAGCATCTGGATGCTCATCCTCATCCTGGCCCTTCTCGACTCGACGCGTGTGTTCCGCCTGGCGCGCGCCACCGCGTTGAACGTCGTGGTGATGGATTATGTCGAAGCCGCAAAGCTTCGGGGCGAAGGCATGGGATGGATCATCTTCAAGGAAGTGCTGCCCAATATCCTTCCCCCCATGATCACCGAGTTCGGCCTGCGCTTCTGCTTCGTCTTCCTGACGATCTCGGCGCTTTCGTTCCTTGGCGTCGGCATCCAGCCGCCAACCGCCGACTGGGGCTCCATGGTGGCTGAGAGCAAGACCCTGATCACCTTCCCGGTTCGCACCTTCCCCTACATACCGGCGCCCTTCTATCCCGCAATTGCCATCGCGCTCCTCACCGTCGCGATCAATTTCGTGGTCGACTGGTTCCTTCACAAGACGAGTGGACTTCGCGATGAGCTCTGAGAAAAAGCGCGTCAAGGGCGAGTCCCTTCTCGAAATCAGCGGCCTCAAGATCGAGGGCAACAGCGACGGCGTATGGCTCCCGATCGTCAAGGGTGTGGACGTCAGCCTGAAGCGTGGCGAAGTGCTGGGGTTGATCGGTGAATCGGGTGCAGGCAAATCGACGATCGGCCTCGCCGCCATGGGCTTCGCGAGGCCCGGCTGCCGCATCACCGATGGCACCATCATGTTCGATGGCATCGACCTCCGCAAAGCCAGCGAAGAGGAACGCCGCGAGCTCTGGGGCTCGCGCATCGCCTACGTAGCGCAGAGTGCGGCCGCGGCTTTCAATCCCGCCCACAAGCTTATCGATCAAACGGTCGAGACGGCGGTGCGCCATGGCATCATGGACCGCGCCAAGGCCGAAGCCGACGCTGTCGATCTTTACCGGCGGCTTCAACTGCCGAACCCCGAGACGATCGGCAACCGCTATCCGCATCAGGTTTCCGGCGGACAGTTGCAGCGCGCCATGACGGCGATGGCCATGTCATGCCGCCCCGACCTCATCATCTTCGACGAACCGACGACGGCGCTCGACGTGACGACACAGGTGGAAGTGCTGGCCGCGATGCGCGACATCGTGGAGCAGTTCAACACGGCGGCGATCTACATCACCCACGACCTCGCCGTTGTCGCCCAGATGGCCGACCGTATCACGGTTCTGCGCCGCGGTCTCGAGGTCGAGCAGGCACCAACGCGCGAGATGCTCAAGGAGCCCAAGGAAGACTATACCAAGACACTCTGGGCCGTCCGCAGCCTCGCCAAGGAAGAATCGATCAGCGACGACATCGCGCTCCGCATCCATGCCGTCGATGCGAGCTATTCGGGCGTCGTCAAGGTGCTCGACAATGTGACGGTGCAATTGCCGCGCGGCCGCACCGTCGCCGTGGTGGGTGAATCGGGGTCCGGCAAGTCCACGCTGGCCCGCGCCATCACCGGGCTTCTGCCGCCGTCCAAGGGCGAGATCTATTTCAATGGCAAGCCGCTGCCCAAGGCGCTGAAGGACCGCGACAAGGATACGCTCCGCCGCATCCAGATGATCTACCAGTCGGCGGACACGTCCCTCAATCCGCGCCAGACGATCCGCGACCTCATCGGCCGCCCGATCGAGTTCTATCATGGCATCAAGGGCGCCGCGCGTGACCGCAAGGTGGCCGAACTGCTCGACTCGATCGAGCTGAACGAAAGCTACATCGACCGCCTGCCAACGGAATTGTCCGGCGGCCAGAAGCAGCGCATCTCGATTGCCCGCGCGCTGGCGGCCCAGCCGGAAATCATCATCTGCGACGAGGTGACCTCCGCGCTCGACCAGATCGTGCAGGAAGAAATTCTTACTCTTTTGATGAAGCTGCAGAAGGATACCAACGTCTCCTATCTCTTCATCACCCACGACATCGCCACGGTGCGCGCCATCTCGGATGAGATCGTCGTCATGCACCAGGGCAAGGTGGTGCAGCAGGGGCCAAAGAGCCAGGTGCTGAACCCGCCGCATCCGGCATACACCGAACTTCTGCTCTCCTCGGTGCCCGAGATGGATCCCGACTGGCTCACCAACTTGCTGGCCTCCCGCGCCGAGGCGAAGGTCAAGGCTTGAGCGCTTGACGCTGGTGGCATGGCTCCTGCATGAGGTCTGTTGAAGGCCGGCATCCTCATCCGGCGCCAGAACCCCTCAGGACGACCATGACACTGCCCGCATCCATACCTGCAGACCCGCGCAAGACCCTCGGGGGAACCAGCTTCATCGAGAAGGGCGAGGGCGAAGCCCTGCTGCTGATCCATGGCGTGGGCCTCAATGCCGAAGTCTGGGCGCCGCAGATCGAGGCATTTTCGGCCACGCATCGCGTCATCGCGCTCGACATGCTGGGCCATGGCGGCAGCCATCCGCCGCCCGAGGGTGCTGTGCTCGACGATTTCGTCAACCAGGCCCGCCGCCTGCTCGACGATCTCGGCATCGCGTCCGCCAATGTGGTGGGGCATTCCATGGGCGGCCTGGTGGCCATGGGCCTTGCCATTTCGAAGCCGCAGCGCGTGCGGCGGCTGG
>NZ_JBGSOZ010000041.1:0-16889 GCF_041738905.1 Aestuariivirga sp. | reverse complement strand
GGCGGTGGATGAATTGCTCGACCGCCTCGACCGCATCTATCGTGGCACGCCGGACGACCAGCCCGCAGACCGCGCCTTCGCTGACGTGGCCGCGCGCTACGCCATCCCGCGCGAGATCCCGCAGGCGCTGATCGAAGGCTTCGCCTGGGACGCCAGCGGCAGGCGCTATGACACGATCGGCGACCTTCATGCCTATGCCGTTCGCGTGGCGGGCACGGTGGGAGCGATGATGTCGCTCGTCATGCAGGTGCGCGACCCCGAAGCCCTCGCACGCGCATGTGATCTCGGGATTGCAATGCAGCTCACCAACATCGCCCGCGATGTGGGCGAGGATGCACGGAACGGCCGACTCTATCTTCCTCGGGAGTGGCTGGCCGAAGCGCGTGTCGATGCCGATGGATTTCTGGCGCATCCCCGGTTTTCGCCGGGCATCGAGCAGGTGATCCGCCGCCTGCTGGGCGAGGCAGACAGGCTCTATGTGCGAAGCCTCTCGGGAATCGCCATGCTGCCGCTGGCCTGCCGCCCCTCGATCCATGCCGCGCGCGTGCTCTACGCCGAGATCGGCCGCGAGGTGGAGCGCAATGGGCACAACAGTGTATCTACGCGGGCCGTCGTCTCGTCGCGGCGAAAAATGAGCCTTCTCGGCTCGGCGCTCGCGGCCTGCGCGGGAAAGATCGCGCCCCACACGACTCCCGCCGTTCCGCAGGCGCAATTCCTGGTCGATGCCGTGGCGCTGGCCGGACAGCCCCAGCGTTCGCCGCAAACCTTCGATGAACGCGCCCAGTGGCTGACCGACCTCTTCACACGTCTCGAAAAGCAGCGCTCATGAGCAGCGGCACCATCATCTTCCTTGAAATGGCACTGGCGCTGGGCCTTGTCCTCGGCTTCGGCGGCTGGGAATTGTGGAAACTGAGGCGCGACAAGCGCAAGTGACGCCTCACGCCCGGCGCGGCATGCGGAAGGGCAGCATCATCTGAACGACCGGATTGCGGAACCGCGACAGCGACAGGCTCTCGTGGAACGCATCCGCCTCCGCTCCGTCATCCGTCCGCACACGGAGCAGCGTGCGGGAATAGAACGGCGAATCTTCCAGCAGCGCAACCGTCCTGAACGGAAAGGCCGCGCGCATGTGCCGTTTCATGCGCCAGAAGGTCGTGCTCATCTCCGCGTGTTGCGGAAGCGGCAGGTCGTCCACCGCGCCATCGGCACCGATCCTCAGTGCAAAGGCCCGCGAAGAGCCATCGCGCAGGATCGTGTCGTAGATGATGGAGGCGCCATCCTTCCTCGCGGCGCGCGACCACACCCAGCTCTCAAAACTATCCTCGAGGGGCACCTCGCCCCAGTTTGAATCATGATACCCCACGCCTGACCAGCGGAGCGCGGGTTTCTCGAAAACCGCCTCTATGCGCGAGAAAGGTGCCACGGGCTGCCATACATGTTGTCCCCCATGATCGAGCCGCACTTCGTGGCCGCAGATGGCGGATGGCGTCAGCCGCACCTGCCCCTTGAGCCGCGAAGGAATAGGCACCGTCACCTCGTCGATGTCGATGACGAGCACGCCGTCCTCCCATCGCATGGCACTGGGGCCAATGGTGAAATGGTCCAGGCTTCGCGCTATGGCGTTGCGCCCGCGCTCGGTCATGCTCCAGCGATGGCCGCCCCGGCCATAAAGCGCAACATTCAGCGCGCAGTGGTTTTCAGGGTCAGCACCACCTTTCCGGCGCGCGGAGGCATAATAGGGCGAAAACACGCTGCCGACGAAGCCGATGATGGTGAGGCCGTGTTGGCCATCGTCGCTCAGGCCGTCGAGATACCACCAGCGATAGCCGCCGGACGGAACCGCGGCGTCGAAGCCCTCCACGCCATCAGGCTTTCCGCCGCCAGCCGGCCAGACAGCGCTGCCATCGGAACGCCCGGCCCCGGATGGACGCTGCCCCCTGCCAGAAACAGTCCGGGGACCGAGGTTTTGGCCGCTGGCCGTTGAAACGATGCCATCCATCCGTGCGATGCCCTTCCATAAAGCGCGCCCCCCGTCGCGGGGAACAGGTGTCCGAACCCTAGTGGGTCGGTGACGATGCTGTCGGCCGTCTGCCAGTCCACTTCCAGCCCGCATGCGGCAAGCTTCGCGCGCATGGCACGCTCAACTGCTTCGCGCGATTGGGGCGCATGGTCGCCATTGGCAGGTGAATTCACCAGCACCAGCAGCCGCTCCGGCCCTGTCACATCGCCCTCGCGGTCCTGCGCGCAGATGTAGACGGTTGGATCGGTAGGGTAGCCTTCCTTCAATTCCCTGAACTCGGCGGCATAGTCGCGCGAGAAGAACACATTGTGCCGCGATAGCGGAAAGCCGGAGGTCCGCGCGGCCGTGGCCCAGGTGATGGCCGACAATGACCGTGATGGCGAGGGTACGGGCGCCACGCCCTTTCCAACCGAGCCGCCGAAAAGCCCTGAGCCCACGGAACTCGCGTCTGCATTGACGATCACGGCGGAGCATGGAAGCTCCCCCGCAGCGGTGCGGACGGCGGAAACACGCCCGCCCCGTGTTTCGATTGCCGTCACTTCGGCGCCATAGCTGAATGTGGCGCCCTTCCGCCTTGCGAGGGATTCAAGAGCGAGCGCCAGTTCGTGCATGCCGCCCTTCACGGCCCACACGCCAGCCTGCTCCACATGCGCGACCAGCATCAAGGTGGCGGGTGAGAGAAAGGGTGAGGAGCCGCAATAGGTGGAATAGCGGCCGAAAAGCTGACGAAGTCGCGAGTCCCTGAAGTGGCGGCCAAGCCCGGCCCACATCGTCTCGAAGGGATTGATGCGCGCCATGTCGCGCAAGCCCGCCAAACCATTGGCAGTCGCGAGCTTGACGGGATTGGGCCTCTGTGCCCGGATGAAAGGCCCTTCCAGTGTCTGGTAGATCCGGCGGGCCTCGGCACTGAAGTCCAGAAACCGCCGCGACTCCGCAGCACCCGCGAATTGACCGATGGCATCGGCGGAGGCATCGAGATCGGCATGAAGATCGAGCCGATCGGTTTCGTTCCACGCATGACGGGCCAGAACCGTGAGCGGCTCCAGCGTCAGATGATCATGAAGGTTGTCCCCGGCCTCGGCGAAGATCTGCTCGAACACCCATCGCATGGTGAGGACCGTGGGGCCGCCGTCGATGAGATGCCCGCCCACTTCGAGGCGGCGCATCTTGCCGCCGGGAGACGCAGCGCGCTCCAGAACCAGCACCTCCTCGCCCCGCGACGCGAGCAATGCCGCAGCCGAAAGGCCGCCGATCCCGGCGCCGATGACGATGATCCGATCCCGCGGCATGAAGGCTGGAGGTTCCTGTTGCAGAGCCCCCGCAATTATGTCAATAATTATTGACAGTCGCAAGTGACGTTTTATTCTGACAAAACTGCAGACGGGAGAAAAGTCCATGGATATCGGGCAACGCCTCGAACAGGAACTTGAACAGGCTGTTGCACGCGCTGCCGGACCGGACTGCCCGCCAATCCTTGCCGAAGCGCTTCGCTATGCCGTGTTCCCGGGCGGCGCCCGCATCCGCCCGCGCCTCGCGCTTGCCGTCGCCCACGCCTGCGGAAACGAAAACCCTCTCGCCGCATTGTCAGCTGCTTCAGCCATCGAAATCCTCCATTGCGCCTCGCTCGTGCATGACGATCTCCCCTGCTTCGACAACGCGGCCCTGCGGCGCGGAAAACCCTCCGTACACTGCGCATTCGGCGAGCGCACCGCGGTTCTCGCCGGCGATGCGCTCATCGTTCTCGCCTTCGAATGGCTGGCTGTGCGCCTCGCCCTGTCGCCCGACCGCCTGGCCCCCCTCACGCGCATCGTTGCCTCTTGTGTCGGCGGCCCCTCCGGCATCTGCGCCGGCCAGGCCTGGGAATGCGAATCCCAGATCGACATCGTGAAGTACCAACGCGCCAAGACGGGCGCCCTCTTTGCCGCCTGCACCATGGCCGGTGCCGCCGCGGCGGGCTACGAGCCCTCGCAATGGCAGTCGCTGGGCTTTGCCATCGGCGAAGCCTTCCAGGTGGCCGACGACCTCCGCGACGTCGCAGGCTCGGCCGAAGAGCTTGGCAAGCCCGTGCATCAGGACGAAACCCATCACCGCCCCAACTTCGTGGCCGAACTGGGCTTCGATGGCGCGATGGCACATTTCGACGGATTGCTGGCCGATGCCATGGCGGCGATCCCCGCTTGCCCCGGCGCCGAACAGCTCGGCCTCCAGATCACCGCCGTGTCGCGGAGCCTCGTCACCGGACTGTCCTCGCGCACCGTCGCTGCCTGACAAGGCACATCACCCATGGGTATCGCGGGCGCGGCCTTTGACCACTGGCGGGCCTTGCGCAACAGGCTGCTGTCTTCGCCACAGTTTCAGAAATTTGCCGTTTCCTTTCCGCTGTTTAGGCCAGTCAGCCGAAGCCGCTCGCGGCAGCTCTTCGACCTCCTCGCGGGCTTTGCCTATTCGCAAATTCTCTATGCCACGGTGAAACTCGGCCTCATCGACCTGCTGAAGGCGGAACCGCTGACGGCACCCGCCATCGCATCCCGGCTGGGCTGGAACGAGGACCGCATGGAACGCCTTCTCAAGGCCGCCGCTTCGCTCAAGCTTCTCGACGTCACCAGTACGGGCGCCTTTACGCTGGGCATCCATGGCGCGGCACTTGCGGGCAATCCGTGGATTGAGAAGTTCATCACCCACCACCACCTTCTCTATGAAGACCTCACCGATCCGATTGCCCTCCTCAAGGGCGACGCAGGCGGGACGAAGCTCAAGGGCTACTGGGGTTATGCCGGAAGCGATTCGAAGGATGCCGTTGGTGCGGCGAATGCCGAGGTTTACACAGCACTCATGGCCGCCTCGCAGGAAGCGGTCGCGGCCGAGATTCTCGCCGCCTATGATTTCGGGCAGAACAGGCATCTGATCGATGTCGGCGGCAGCAACGGCACATTCCTCGCCGCCGCCGCGGCCCGTTATCCACGGCTGAAGATGACGCTCTTCGACCTGCCCGCGGTGGCTGAACTCGGACGCGTGAAACTGGCGGATGCAGGGTTGGGCAGCCAGGTCGGCATCGCCGGGGGATCGTTTCTCACCGACGAACTTCCCCGGGGGCCGGACGTCGCCACACTCATCCGCATCGCGCATGACCATGATGACGATTCGGTGCTGCGCGTGATGCAGAACATCCGCCGCATGCTGCCTCCGGATGGCCGCCTGATCCTTGCCGAGCCGCTCTCGGGCGTGCCCTCCATCGCGCCCGTGGCGGATGCCTATTTCGGACTCTATTTCGCCGCCATGGGCCAGGGCCGCACCCGGACCCTGGACGAGATTTCAGCCCTTGCGCGGCAGGCGGGCTTCGCTTCCGCACGGGCACTCAGGACACGCATGCCGCTTGTAACCGGGCTGATTCAGATCAATGCCTCCTAAAGCGATCTATGTATGTAAGTCTTGCTTGACACTTTAAGGTGTCATAGTAGAGTTACAGTCAGGGAGTCTCGCGGATGCCACAAAACAGGGCACCGGGCGCCCGCTGGGAGACCGAAATATGGAGACGGTCGCTGTCGTTCTGGAACAGCCAGGAGAACTGGCTCTCAGGACGGTCGCATTGACGGAACGGGGGGCGGACGACATTATCGTCGACGTCGACTGGACCGGAATCTCCTCAGGGACAGAGCGCCTGCTGTGGTCGGGCCGCATGCCCCACTTCCCCGGCATGGGCTATCCCCTCGTTCCTGGTTACGAGACCGTCGGCCATGTGAGCCAAGGCGGTCATGGATTTTCCGAAGGCGATGCCGTCTTCATTCCCGGCGCCAATTGTTATGAAGGTGTTCGCGGGCTCTTCGGCGGTGCTGCAGCGCGCCTCATCGTTCCCGCCAGCCGCGCCGTTCCCCTGAAGGCAATCGACGGCGAGAAGGGCACCCTCCTTGCGCTGGCCGCCACGGCCTATCACGCGATTGCATCTGAAGGCGCAAGCCTGCCCACGCTCATCGTGGGCCACGGCATTCTCGGCCGCCTCATCGCGCGCATCACATTGGCGCTCGGCGGAGAAGCGCCAATTGTCTGGGAGAAGAACGAGGACCGCCGCAGCGGCTCTGCCGGTTACTCCGTAATCAATCCGTCTACGGACGAAAGCCGCAACCACCGCTCGATCTGCGATGCCAGCGGTGCCGGTGAATTGCTCGACACGCTGATCTCGCGCCTGGCCAAGCGTGGCGAAGTAACACTCGCGGGCTTCTACGAAGCACCCCTTTCCTTTGCTTTCCCGCCCGCCTTCATGCGCGAGGCGAGACTGCGCATCGCAGCCGAATTCACTCGCGAGGACACGGAAGCCGTGACCGCGCTCGTCGCCGACGGTTTGCTCAGCCTCGATGGATTGATCACCAACCGCGCCCCGGCTTCCGAAGCCGCCAGCGCATATCGCACTGCCTTTACCGAACCGGCCTGCATCAAGATGGTCCTCGACTGGAGAAAGCTTCAATGAACAGCATCGACCTGACACTGGTCCGCGACGCGAAGCTCCGCGAGGAGGCCAACGCACCGCTTGATCCGGTCCACACCGGCCCGGTCAAGAAAGAGACCCAGATCATCGCCATCTATGGCAAGGGCGGCATCGGCAAGAGCTACACGCTCGCCAACCTGTCCTACATGATGGCGCAACAGGGCAAGCGCGTGCTGCTGATCGGCTGCGACCCCAAGAGCGACACGACCTCCCTGCTCTTCGGCGGCAAGGCCTGCCCCACCATCATCGAGACCTCCGCCAAGAAGAAGCTCGCCGGCGAGGAAGTGAAGATCGGCGATGTCTGCTTCAAGCGCGACGGCGTCTTCGCCATGGAGCTGGGCGGGCCGGAAGTGGGCCGCGGCTGCGGCGGTCGCGGCATCATCCACGGCTTCGAACTGCTCGAAAAGCTGGGCTTCCATGAGTGGGGCTTCGACTACGTGCTGCTCGACTTCCTGGGCGACGTGGTCTGCGGCGGTTTCGGCCTGCCGATCGCCCGCGACATGTGCCAGAAGGTCATCATCGTCGGCTCGAACGACCTGCAGTCGCTCTATGTGGCGAACAACGTCTGCTCGGCAGTCGAATATTTCCGCAAGCTCGGCGGCAATGTCGGCGTGGCCGGCATCGTCATCAACAAGGACGACGGCACCGGCGAGGCCCATGCCTTCGCTGAAAAGGTCGGAATTCCCGTGCTGGCCTCGATCCCGGCCAACGAAGACATCCGCCGCAAGAGCGCCAATTACGAGATCATCGGACGGCCCGGCAGCGAATGGGGATCACTCTTCGAGGAGTTGTCCGTCAACGTGGCCGAAGCCCCGCCGCAGCGTCCGAAACCCCTCGACCAGGACGGCCTTCTCGGCCTGTTCTCGGGCGATGTGGTGGGCCGCAACGTGGTGCTCCAGCCTGCCTCCTTCGAGGACATGTGCGGCGGCACCATCACGACGAAGCCCTCGCTCGAAGTCGTCTACGACAGCGTGTGACAGACATGGCAACAACCCTTATCGACAGGACCGGACCGAAGCTGACGAGCGCCACGCAAGAGGCGTCGAAGGCAGACGTGTCGGGCGTGTCCTGCCATGCGGGCAAGGACGAATTGCTGAAGGCGGCGCAGGCCGCCGGCAAGAGCGAGACGCTCGATCAATATGCCAAGGACTATCCGCTGGGCCCCCATGACCAGCCGCAAAGCATGTGCCCCGCCTTCGGGTCGCTCCGCGTCGGCCTCCGCATGCGCCGCACCGCGACCATCCTCTCGGGCTCGGCCTGCTGCGTCTATGGCCTCACCTTCACGTCGCACTTCTATGGCGCTCGGCGCACCGTGGGTTACGTGCCGTTCAATTCTGAAACGCTGGTGACGGGCAAGCTCTTCGAGGACATCCGCGAGGCGGTGTTCAAGCTGGCAGACCCCAAGGACTACGACGCGATCGTCATCACCAATCTTTGCGTACCCACGGCTTCCGGCGTGCCGCTGCAACTCCTGCCGAAGGAAATCAACGGCGTCCGCATCGTCGGCATCGATGTTCCGGGCTTTGGTGTTCCCACCCATGCGGAGGCCAAGGACGTGCTCTCCGGCGCCATGCTGAAGTATGCCGCAAGCGAGATCCGCCAGGGCCCTGTCGCTGCACCCCGCACAGCCAGAAGCTCGCTTCCGACCGTCACGCTCCTGGGCGAAATGTTCCCCGCCGATCCCGTCGGCATCGGCCGCATGCTGGAGCCGATGGGACTTGCTGCAGGCCCAGTGGTCCCGACCCGCGAGTGGCGCGAACTGTTCTCTGCCTTCGATTGCGCCGCCGTCGCCGCAATTCATCCTTTCTACACCGCCTCGATCCGTGAGTTTGAAACGGCTGGCCGCGCCATCGTGGGCTCGGCTCCGGTCGGTCATGACGGCACTGCAGACTGGCTCGCGAACATCGGCAAGGCGTGCAACATCGCCGCCGACAAGATCGCCGCCGCGCAGAATGCCATTCTCCCCGCCATCCGTGGCGCGCTGGCCGCGAAACCCATCCGTGGACGGATCACCGTCTCCGGATACGAAGGCTCGGAACTGCTCGTCGCGCGCCTCCTGATCGAAAGCGGCGCGGAGGTACCCTATGTCGGCACCGCCACACCGCGCACCCGCTGGTCGGATGCAGACCGCGAGTGGCTGGAAGCGAAGGGCGTGAAGGTGCAGTTCCGCGCCTCGCTCGAAAACGACATCGCCGCCATGCTCGACAACAGGCCGGACCTCGCCATCGGAACGACGCCCGTCGTCCAGAAGGCAAAGTCCCTGTCGATCCCCGGTCTCTACTTCACCAACCTGATTTCGGCCCGCCCGCTGATGGGCCCGGCGGGCGCTGGCTCGCTTGCACAGGTCGTCAACGCGGCGCTTGCCAACAAGCACCGCTTCGACACGATGAAGGAGTTCTTCGACGGCGTCGGAGAAGGCTACACGGCGGGCATCTGGGAAGACGTTCCGCAGGACCGGCCGGAGTTCCGCAAGAAATACGCCGGAATGCTCGCCGCGAAAGCCAAGGCCGAGGAGGCCATCGGCACATGATCGTTCGTCTCGCTTTCACACAGGTGATCCCATGCTGGTGCTAGATCACGACCGCGCGGGCGGTTACTGGGGCGCTGTCTATGTCTTCACCGCGATCAAGGGATTGCAGGTGATAATCGATGGACCGGTAGGTTGCGAGAACCTGCCCGTCACCTCCGTGCTGCACTATACCGATGCGCTTCCCCCGCATGAATTGCCCATCGTGGTGACCGGCCTGTCCGAAGACGAACTCGGCCAGCACGGCACGGAAGGCGCCATGCGCCGCGCCCACAAGACGCTCGACCCAGCCATGCCGAGCGTCGTCGTCACAGGCTCCATCGCCGAGATGATCGGTGGTGGCGTCACACCGCAAGGCACCGGCATCCAGCGCTTCCTGCCCCGCACCATCGATGAGGACCAGTGGCAGAGCGCCGACCGCGCCATGTATTGGCTGTGGACCGAATTCGGCGTGAAGAAAAAGCAGGTGCCGACCGCCAGGCCCCGCAAGGAAGGCGAGAAACCCCGCGTCAACATCATCGGCCCCATCTACGGCACCTTCAACACCTGGTCCGACCTGGCGGAAATCCGCCGGCTGGTCGAAGGGATCGGCGCCGAGATCAACATGTGCTTCCCGCTCGGCAGCCACCTGGCCGACGTCGCCAAGCTTGCCAATGCCGAAGCCAATATCTGCATGTACCGCGAGTACGGGCGGAAGCTCTGCGAGAATCTCGACCGGCCCTATCTGCAGGCGCCGATCGGCCTTCACTCCACCACAAAGTTCCTGCGCAAGCTTGGCGAGATCCTGGGTCTGGACCCTGAGCCCTTCATCACGAAGGAAAAGCACACCACCATCAAGCCGCTGTGGGATCTCTGGCGTTCGGTGACGCAGGACTTCATCGGCACCGCAAGCTTCGGAGTCGTTGCGAACGAGACATACACGCGTGGCCTTCAGAATTTCCTCGAAGAGGAGATGGGCCTCCCCTGCAACTTCGCGATCGCGCGGAAGTCGGGCGAAAAGACCGACAACGAGACGGTGCGGAAGCTCATCCGCGAGAAGACGCCGCTCATCATCTTCGGCAGCTACAACGAACGCATGTATCTGGCCGAAGCCGGAAACCGCGGCGTCTACATTCCTGCCTCGTTCCCCGGCGCCATCATCCGCCGCCACACCGGCACACCCTTCATGGGCTATGCGGGCGCGACCTATCTCATACAGGAAGTCTGCAACGCCCTCTTCGACGCGCTGTTCAACATCCTGCCGCTCGGCACCGAGATGGACAAGGTGGAACCGACCCCCGTCCGCCGCGAACAGGAACTCATCTGGGACGACGCCGCCAAGGCAGCCCTCGATGAACTGGTCGAACGCCAGCCGGTGCTGGTTCGCATTTCCGCCGCCAAGCGCCTGCGTGACGGCGCCGAGAAATTTGCCCGCCGCGCCCAGTCCGACCGGGTCGCGGAGAGCGACGTCCATTCTGCCATTGCGGAGCTCGTGTGATCATGACTTCGCCGAAGACCATTCTGTGTACTGATTGTTGGAGGAAGCCCGCATGTCGATGACCAACGCCGGCAAGGATACTGGCGGCAAGATCGAGTTCAATCTGCTCATGTGGTTGACCTTCGCGGTCTTCTTCGTGGCAATCGCCATCACGCGGATCATGCCGCGCGGCGCGCGACCGAAAGTGGGCGGCCATGACGAGGGCAAGTCGATCTTCGCCGCCGCCAAGGCTGCCACATACAACTCGATTCCTTTCGCCTTCATGTGAAGGCGGCTCCCCATTCGTCCGGCGTCACAGCCGGGCGGATATGCCGAAGGCCTTCAACAAGCCCGAAGCACCCGGTCCGCGCGGGACGTCAGCGGTAACTGGGCCAGCAATGGCTCTAAGTCGGAGGTCTGTAATATGGCCGATAACAAGGGTTCAGGTTCCTCGGGCCTGACCGAAGCCGAAGCCAAGGAATTCCATGGCATGTTCGTAACGAGCTTCATTGCCTTCACGGTCGTGGCGATTGTCGCCCACTTCCTTGCATGGCAGTGGCGCCCGTGGCTGCCTGGAGAAGATGGCTATCAGAAAGCATCCGACGCTCTCGATGCGATCACGCATCTGACGTCGATGTTTACATAAGGAGGATCGAATATGTGGCGCATGTGGCTTTTGTTCGATCCGCGCAGGACGCTGGTGGCGATGTTCACCTTCCTGTTCGTACTCGCTCTCGTCATCCACTTCATTCTTCTCTCGACCGACCGCTTCAATTGGCTGGAAGGTCCGAAGAAGGCTGCGAGCCTGGATGTGACAGTCAGCGAGATGATCGGCTGACGCCGGTCATACCGCACCCCATTGTGGACGGAACATGCTTCGCGGCGGGTTCCGTCCACGAACCCCAAGCCTGAAAACGAGACCGGCAATGGCCGGAACGGAGCTACCGCAATGGCAATGCTGAGTTTCGAAAGAAAATACCGCGTCCGCGGCGGAACGCTGATTGGCGGTGACCTGTTCGATTTCTGGGTCGGACCCTTCTATGTCGGATTCTTTGGCGTGCTCACCGCCTTCTTCGCCTCGATCGGCACCGCGCTGATCGTCTATGGCGCGGCCATCGGCGGCACCTGGAATCTCTGGCAGATCAACATCGCGCCCCCCGACCTGAGCTATGGACTGGCGCTGGCGCCGCTCAAGGAAGGTGGCCTCTGGCAGATCATCACATTCTGCGCCGCCGGTTCATTCGTGAGCTGGGCGCTGCGCGAGGTTGAGATCTGCCGGAAGCTCGGCATCGGCTTTCACGTGCCCATTGCCTTCGGATTCGCGATCTTCGCCTACATCACCCTTGAGATCATCCGCCCCGTTCTGCTGGGCGCCTGGGGCCACGGATTCCCCTATGGCATCATCAGCCATCTCGATTGGGTCTCGAACGTCGGCTACCAGTACCTCCACTTCCACTACAATCCGGCGCACATGATCGCCATCACGCTGTTCTTCACGACGGTGCTGGCGCTCGCCATGCACGGCGGCTTGATCCTCTCCGCCACCAACCCGGCGAAGGGCGAGCCCGTCAAGACCGCGGAACACGAGAACAGCTTCTTCCGCGATCACATCGGCTATTCCATCGGCACGCTCGGCATCCACAGGCTCGGCCTGTTCCTGGCGCTCGGTGCCGTGTTCTTCAGCGCCGTCTGCATCGTCATCAGCGGACCCTTCTGGACCCACGGCTGGCCCGAATGGTGGAACTGGTGGCTTGACCTGCCGATCTGGGCTTGAACCGGGAGCATGAAAAATGATTGAATATCAAAATATCTTCACCCGCGTACAGGTTCACGGACCAGCCGATCTGGGCGTGCCGATGAAATCCGGCAGCTGGCCGCGTGGCACCGCCACCAAGACCGTCTGGCTCGCCGGCATCATCGGCGACGCGCAGATCGGCCCGATCTACCTGGGCTTCCTCGGTCTCGCCTCGCTGCTGTGCGGCTTCATCGCCATCGAGATCATCGGCCTCAACATGCTGGCCTCCGTGAACTGGGATCCGATCCAGTTCATCCGGCAGCTGTTCTGGCTGGGCCTCGAGCCGCCGCCCGCCAAGTACGGATTGTCGCTTGCTCCCTTGAGCGAGGGCGGCTGGTGGCAGATGGCGGGCTTCTTCCTCACCGCTTCGATCCTGCTGTGGTGGCTGAGGACCTACCGACGCGCCCGTGCGCTCGGCATGGGCACGCACATCGCCTGGGCCTTCGCCGCGGCGATCTGGCTTTACCTGGTGCTGGGCTTCATCCGCCCGCTGCTCCTCGGCAACTTCTCTGAAGCGGTTCCCTTCGGCATCTTCCCGCACCTCGACTGGACGGCCGCCTTCTCGATCCGCTACGGCAATCTCTTCTACAATCCCTTCCACATGCTCTCGATCGCCTTCCTCTATGGATCGGCACTCCTCTTCGCCATGCATGGCGCCACCATCCTCTCGGTGTCGCGTCTGGGCGGTGAACGCGAGATCGAGCAGATCGTGGATCGCGGCACGGCGTCTGAACGCGCTGCCCTCTTCTGGCGCTGGACCATGGGCTTCAACGCCACGATGGAGTCGATCCATCGCTGGGCCTGGTGGATGGCCGTCCTCTGCCCGCTCGTCGGCGGCATCGGCATCCTTCTGACCGGCACCGTGGTGGACAACTGGTATCTCTGGGCGGTCAAGCATGGTGTTGCCCCCATGTACCCCTTCGACCTGACGGCCCCCGTTCTCGATCCCGCAGCGGCGGCACAATAGGAGTGGTGAGATCATGAAATTTTCGGCATCCGCCCTCACCGCGTCCCTCCTCGCCACCGTCATCGGCATCCTGCTCGCCATCCCCATGATGTTGCAGTGGGAACGCCCTCCGATGGACACGGCTCAACTGGGCTATCGCGGCCTCGGCATGGAGCAGGTCACCAACCCGCGCCTAGCCGAGACCATCGCCGCCCTCAACAAGGCGCCCGTGCCTGACGATCCCGTCGACAACGATGGGGTGCTCGTCAAGGACGACAAGGAAAACTACAAGAACGTCCAGGTTCTGGGCGACCTCGACACAGCGCAGTTCAACCGGCTGATGAATTCCATCACCACATGGGTTGCGCCGCAGGAAGGCGACAACGCCGGCTGCGCCTATTGCCACAACGTGGAGAACATGGCGTCCGACGAAGTCTATACCAAGGTCGTCGCCCGCCGCATGATCCAGATGACAAAGGCCATCAATACCCAGTGGAAGCCCCACGTGGCCGAGACCGGAGTCACCTGCTACACTTGCCACCGCGGGCAGCCGGTGCCAGCCAATCTCTGGTCAATCAATCCGGGTGCGAAGCAGGCGGGCGGCATGGCGGCAAGCCGCATGGGTCAGAACCAGGCTGCGGCCGTCGTCGGCTACACGTCGCTTCCCTACGATCCCTTCACGACACTCTTCGAGCCGAATGCAAAAATTCGCGTGGTCGCCACGACAGCACTTCCCGGCAACACCGGCGGTTCGATCCAGGACACCGAGAAGACCTATGGCCTGATGATGCATATGTCCGACTCGCTCGGCGCGAATTGCACCTTCTGCCACAACACGCGCCAGTTCAGCAGCTGGGAAGAGAGCAGTCCCAAACGCGTTACGGCCTGGCACGGGATCAAGATGGTCGGCGACATCAACACCACCTACATGAACTCGCTCACCGACGTGTTTCCTGCCAACCGCAAGGGGCCGGAAGGCGACGTCCTGAAAACCGGATGCGCCACCTGCCACAACGGCGTGAACAAGCCGCTCTATGGCTTCAGCATGGCGAAGGAGTATCCCGAACTCTCCGTTCCCAATCCGTAGGCTGAACGTCATCGCAACTCTCAGGCACCGTGGAGGAAACTTCGCGGTGCTTGATGCCGTGTGCACTCTTGCTTATGTGCGATTCCGGCCAATTTGATCCAGATCATATTTACGGATTTTCTCGTTAGCTTGGTTCTGCTTGTAGGCGGATTTTCTCCCCGGCCATACGCGTTGCTGCGGATTTGCACCAAAGCGCCGTCATTCCCGCGTGCGAATCGATCCCAGGCGAAATTCCCATAAAATAGCGGCTTTGCTGTCTTCCACGGGTTTCTCAGCCTGGACGACACGCTGATGCGGGCATCCTGCAGCCGAGCTGGTGACGCGCAACCCTGCCGATCGCAGGAAAGTTTCATTATCTGCAAATTTATGTGCTCAATAATTGACACTCCGTTGTGTAAGCAGTAGCTTACAGTTGGGTTGGCCAATCATTCGTTCGGCAGCAAGATTGGTCCGCCCTTACGGCCTCGGCACATGCAACAGCAACACAGAGTCCCGATGGGGACGATCGGCCAGAACAACGGAATTCAGAATTCAGGCGCCACGGAGCGGCGCCCATTCGCGGATCTTGTTGTTGTTCAGATGACGAGAAACCTGCGTGCGGGTTCAGCACGAAACAAGCCTAAGTCTGGAGGATATATCTAGATGTCAGACGATCCCAACCGGGTTTGGCCCACCGGCCTGACCATCAAGGAATCAGAGGAACTGCACAAGCACGTCATCGACGGCGCTCGTGTGTTCTTCGTGATCGCCCTCTTCGCCCACCTGCTGGCGTATGTCTATTCGCCTTGGCTGCACTAAGGGAGACATGAGATGAACCAAGGAAGAATCTGGTGCGTCGTGAGCCCCACCGTCGGCCTGCCGCTGTTCATCGGCGGCGTCGCGGTGACGTCGCTCGTGGTCCATGCGTCGGTTTTGACGAATGTGTCCTGGATGGGCAAGTACTGGGAAGGCGCCAACGCCAAGATGGCGATGACCGAGACGATCTCCCCGGTCGCTTCGAACATCGTCAAGACCGACCAGGGCTATGTCATCACCGTGACGGTTGCTCCGGACACGGCGACGAAGCTGTCCTCGAACGAGGGTGGAACGCTTACGGTTGCAGCTGCAGCTGAGTGATCCCGCCCGCTTGCCTCCTGCAGTGAAGGCGCAGCAGACCGATGGTTAAGCTGCTCCTGCATTGCAGGCCGGTATGGCGTCACTATAGCGATAGGTGTCCAGTTCAGGGTCCGTCCGCCCGCAAGGGAAACGAACTATCGAGCCTGAGCACCTATCACTGACGCTCCCCGGCTTCTCCCGAGCGCCGGAAGTAATGCGATGAACAGAGTCAGTCAGAGCGTGATGAAGGCCTGGATCGGCCTCGGGTCGCGTTTCCTGCCCTTTGCCGATGCCGCAACGCCGGACGTGCCGCTGTCGCGGCTGCTGCGCCTGTCGCTGTTCCAGGTGTCCGTCGGCATGTCGCTGGTGCTGCTGGTCGGCACCCTCAATCGCGTGATGATCGTTGAACTCGGCGTACCCGCATCGCTGGTGGCCGTCATGCTCGCCGTGCCACTGGTCTTCGCGCCATTCCGCGCGCTCATCGGCTTCAAGTCGGACAATCACCGCTCCGCGCTCGGCTGGAAGCGCGTGCCCTTCGTCTACAAGGGCACGATGGTGCAATTCGGCGGATTGGCCATCATGCCCTTCGCGCTGCTGGTCCTGGCGCGGCAGGGCAACGCGGCGGACGTTCCCGCCTGGGTGGGACAGATTGCGGCGGGCATCGCCTTCCTTCTGGTGGGTGCCGGCATCCACATAACCCAGACGGCGGGGCTGGCGCTCGCCACAGACCTGACGCCCGTCGAGAACCAGCCCAAGGTGGTCGGCCTCATGTATGTGATGCTGCTGATGGGCTCGATCGTCAGTGCACTGATCTTCGGCGCATTGCTGGCGGATTTCACCCCAGGCCGGCTGGTGCAGGTCATTCAGGGATCGGCCGTCGTGACTTTGGTTCTGAACGGCATCGCCGTGTGGAAGCAGGAGGCGCGGAGCAGCGCCAACAAGCGCCGGGACAATCTCCCAGATCCAAGCTTCCAGGAGTCCTGGGCCTGTTTTACCGAGGGTGGACAGGCCGTGCATCGCCTCGTGGCCGTGGGGCTCGGCACGCTCGCCTTCAGCATGCAGGACGTGATGCTGGAGCCCTATGGCGGACAGATCCTCGGCCTTGCCGTGAGCGACACGACCAAGCTGACCGCCGCGATGGCGGGCGGCGGCCTCGTCGGCTTCAGCCTGGCCTCTTACATTCTGGGACGCGGCTACGATCCCTTCCGCATGGCCTGCTATGGCGCCATGGCCGGCATCCCGGCCTTCCTGCTGGTGATGGCGGCGGCACCTCTGGACTCGCCCCTGCTCTTTGGCCTCGGCATCTTGCTGATCGGCTTTGGCGGCGGGCTGTTCGGTCATGGAACCCTGACGGCCACAATGAATTTCGCGCCTGCGGACCAGCGCGGACTGGCGCTTGGCGCCTGGGGTGCGGTGCAGGCGACGGCGAACGGTCTGGCAATGGCGTTTGGCGGCGGTCTTCGTGACGTGGTATCCGGCTTTG
>NZ_JBGSOZ010000020.1:0-8983 GCF_041738905.1 Aestuariivirga sp. | reverse complement strand
GTGCGATCGACGGGCGGAGCGGCGCGGGCCGTGGTGCTGTGATTGGTGGCGTGGGCGGTGCCGTGGTTGGCGGCGCTAGCACCAGCGAGCACTGGCGCCGGACCTACCGCCGCGCCTACAGGGATTGCCGCGCCTCCTGAGGCGATTTCCGATCTGAATTTGAAGTGGCCGGGTCTGTCCCGGCCATTCCCGTTTGTGAACCCGGTTACTTCGCCTTGTGTCGGCGCAGGAAGTCGAGCACCGGGGGCGCCACCTGGTCTGCCGCCTCCAGCAAAATGGCGTGGCGCAACACCGGCAGGATCACCAGTTCCGAATCGGGCAGCGCCGCCGCGATCAGCGTGTTGAGGCGCGGGTTGCAGCCGCCGTCATTCTCGCCCGTCAAGACCTGGCAGGGATGCTTCACCTCATGCAGCCAGGGCGACATCTCGGTTTCGGCATAGATATCGAAGACTGACAGGAACACGTCCGGGTTGGTATCGATCACCTGCTGCATGCGCCGCTCGATCACATCCGGGCGGCGCTGGCTGAACTCTGGCGTGAACCAGCGGTCCTTCAGCGCCTCAAGCACTTGCGGAATGCCCTTCGTCCGCATGGCGGATACGACGCCCTTCACCTTGGCGCTGTCGTCCTCGGTGCGGAAGGCCGCCGTGGACCACAGTCCGAGTGTGCGCACATGCTGCGGATGTTTCCGCGCATAGGCCGGCCCGATCATGCCGCCCAGTGAATGGCCCGCAAAATGCGCCGTCTCGATGCCAAGCTCCTTGCGCAGGGCTTCAAGGTCTTCCACCAGGTCATCGAGCGTGTAGGGCGGCTGCGGCGTGGGCGATACGCCATGCCCGCGCAGGTCATAGCTGATGCAGCGGTATTCGTTTTTCAGGTGAGGCACGAGCCCCGCGAAGGACGCGCGCGAAGCTCCGATGCCATGAATGAGGAACAGAGGCTCGCCCTCGCCCTCGACGGAAAATGCCGAACGGACAGGTGTGGGCATTTCACTTGTCCGGATATTTTTCGTTCATCATGTCGTAGCCCGTGGCCCAATCCTGCTTGTCGACGTCGACGAACACGATGTTGAAGGACTCCGGCTTGCCGCCGCCCGCGCCGCGGATGAAGCCGTCAATCAACTCACGCGCGATCTTCTTCTTCTGCTCGGCCGTGCGGCCCTTGAACATTTCGACACGGATGATCGGCATGTGTGGTTCCCCTTTGAGTATGGCGTAAAGACATTTGATGGCCGGGTTTGATGCGGCCATCCCCTGCTAGCGTGGTGCAGCAGGGATGGCGCGGTCAAGCCCCGCCTGGAAGAATTGCAGGTGGTATCATTCGGCGGCGAGCACCTTCGGCGCCATCCTCGCGAAATGCGGCATCACCTCTTCGGTAAATCGGCTCATCATGTCGAGTGTCATCTGGTCGTCCTGACCGAAGTTCGACGTGGTCAGCACTTCGTCGATGCCGAACTCCGAATAGACGGACAGGCGGTCGATCATCTCGTCTCGCCCGCAAAGCAGGATGTTGGCGGCAAGTTCCTCAACGGTTTGCGTGCGCGGCAGCGGGCGGATGATGCCCTTGTCGACGATGCCGGGGCCTCCGAACACATTGTCGAAACTCTTGTAATAGGTGTGGGCCTTCTCCGCGATGAACTGGCGCTCGGCCTCGTTCTTCACGAGGAACATGCCGCGCTGCAGGCTGAGACGCGTATCGTTCGGGCTTTCGGACGATGCCTTGCCGCGCCTGAACGCATTGACCTGATCCAACAGCTGCTGGTGGCTGCCGCCGAGCGGCGTCGTCTGCACGTGATGGCCAGCTTTTGCCGCCGCCTCGATACCGATGGGGTTCATCACGGCCACCATGAGGGGGATCGGGTCTTCCGGCCGCGGCATGATGGTGACGGGTTCAAACGAGTAGCGCGGCGAATCCCACGTGACGTCTTCCTGTGTGAGCAGCGCCTCGAGAATCTTCAGGTCTTCCTCGAACTGCGGCTTGGTGTCTTCGATGGGCACGCCGATCCGGCCCGTCTCGAACCCGAAGGCGCCCTTGCCGACGCCCAGCATCAGGCGTCCATCGCACAACGCCTGCGCCTGCACGACTTCACCTGCAAAGACCAGCATGTCGCGGATGGGAAGCTGGCAGACGGACGTCACCAGCTTGATGCGGCTGGTATGCGCGGCGATCTTCACTGCCATCTGGAGCGGCGAGGGAACAAGCAGCACGTTGAGCAGATGGTGCTCCGGAATGCCGACGCCGCGATAGCCCATCGCTTCGGCATGAAGCGCCTGTTGCACGACGCCCTTGTAGAGGCGCTTGCCGCCCATCGCCGGGTCGAGCATGTGGCTGGAAAGGAAGTGAATGAAGTCCATCGGCCGTTCCCCTTCAATGGTCGTGAAAGACTGGCAGAGCCCGCAGCATTTGAAAATCGAAATGTTTTTGGCATTATGTGCGAAATTGTCGAATTGGACGGCGCCATGAACCTCGACGAACTCCGCACCTTTCTCGAAGTGGTCGACACCGGAAACCTGGTGACGGCGGCTCGGCGGCTGAACGTGACGCCCTCGACCGTCACGGCCCGCATCAACGGGCTGGAAGAAGAAATTGGCCAGAAGCTGCTCCACCGCAACAAGTCCGGCGCCGAACTGACGTCTCCCGGCTTCAAGTTCAAGCGCTATGCGGAAGTGATGGTGCAGCTCTGGGGGCAGGCGCTGTCCGAAGTGTCGCTGCCCAGGGGCTTCGAGGGTGTTTGCAACGTGGGGCTCGACTTCGACCTGTGGAACGGCTTTGGCCAGCACTTCCTCGCCCATGTGCGTGAAACGAATCCCGGCATCGCGTTGGCCTTCTGGCCGGGCGAGCAGCGCATGATCGACCGCTGGCTGTCGATCGGCCTCGTCGATATCGCCTTCTGCTACGCCCCGCAGGCCGGCGAGCGCTTTGCCAGCCGGGTACTGTTCGACGATGAATTGATCCTCGTCTCGCTCGATGAAATGGACCAGCCACGGCTCGATGCGACTTACGTCTATGTCGACCATGGCGATGAATTCAGGCGACAGCACGCGGCGGCCTTTCCCGGAGACGTGACCTCGGCCCTAGTGATCGCCTCGTCCGACTGGGCCCTCGATCACCTGCTGGCGAGCGGCGGCTCAGGTTATCTTCCGCGCCGCCATGTGGCGGATGCCCTGAAGCGCGGGGAACTTCGTGCCGTCAAGAATGCGCCCGCCTTCACCCGCCGTGTCCACGTCGTGGAGAACGCCCAGACTGTCAGGGGGTGGGCATGGTACGGTCCTGCACTCGTTGCCGCCGCCAGTCGGTGAGGATGTGGATGAGAAGCGCGCCAAACACGATGGCGCCGCCGATGATGGTGCGTCCGCCCGGCACTTCGCCATGAATGAGCCACACCCAGACCGGACCCAGCACCGTCTCCAGCGTGCTGACGAGAGCGCCCAAGGCGGCCGGCACCAGCCTCGCACCGGTCACGAACATGGCGAGGCCCATCCCCAGGTTGATCGCGCCGAACAGGAAGAGCCAGCCCAGATCCGGCATCGAGACTGAAAGGCCGCCCGACAGGAAAAACGCATTGACCGCTGCCATCGCCGTGCCGAGGCAGACGGCGGGCGTCATGCGCAGCTTGGGCGAATGGCGGGTGATGACGATGGCGGTGGAGAACATCACCGTGATGAGCAGCGCCAACCCGTCGCCCATCGGCGAGACGGTGCCGGAGATCGACGATGACACCATCACGCCGACACCGAAGATGACGACGGCGATGGCCAGTGCCGTGGCAGGCGTCACGCGCTCGCGCAGCACCACCCATGACAGGAGTGCCGCGAACAACGGGGCTGCCGCCTGAATCAGCAGGATATTTGCCACCGTCGTATGTTGCAGCGCTACCACGAAGGCAGACGATGCGGTGCCGAAGCAAACAGCGACGCCGATCCCCGCCCAGCCCATGTCGCGGAACATCTTGAGTGTGCCGCGCGGACCATCGCGCAGCAGCATGAATGCCAGCAGGAAGCCCGACGCAAACACCGAGCGCCAGAACACGATGGCCCAGGAATCCTCTGTCGATATGAAGCGGGCGATGGACCCGCCGAAGCTCCAGGTGATCGCCGCGCCTGCGACCAGCAGGATGCCGAGCTTGAAATCGGAGGAGTGCCTCCCGGCAGACAGTGCTGGTGCGTGGGCCATGCCATGAGCCTCTAGCCCCAGCCTGAGTGCTTCGCAATCCGCCAGCGGCACCCGACCATGAGGACCAAGGCGGGCAAGTGCCCAGCCGGGATTGCGCACCACGGCGACAATCCATAGGCTCACCCGGCCAAGGCTGAGGGAGAACCGCCATGCTGAGACCAGTGAACGATGTCCGCGCCGTCGCCATCATCGGCAACGGATTGATGGGGCAGGGCATATCGCAGGTCTTCGCGCGGGCCGGAAAGCGCGTGACGCTGATCGGCCGGAATCCCGAAAGTCTCGAAAAGGCGATGTCAACCATCCGGCGCAACATCGACGCTTTCGTCGAGCGGGGACTGGCAACGAAGGAAGATGCCGACGCCGCGTTCGGCCGCATTTCCACGAGCACGGACATTGCCGCGGCGGGCAGTGCCGACCACGCCATCGAGGCGGTCCCGGCAGTGCGGGAACTGCAGATCGAGATATTCGGCAAGCTCGATGCGGTGTGTGCGTCGGATGTCGTGCTGGGCTCCACCTCCGGCCAGCCCATCAGCCTGATGACGGCCCGGATGAAACGTCCCGAACGTGCCGTGGCGATGCACTTCATCTATCCGGCACAGCTCATTCCCATCGTGGAGGTCTGCGGCGGCCCCCAAACCGCGCCCGAGGTGGTGCAGTGGGCCTGTGACATCCTCAAGGCTGTGGGCCAGACCCCGGCGCTGATGAACAAGGAGGTCGACGGCTTCATCATCAACCGCCTGCAGTTCGCGGTACTGCGCGAGGCGTGGTCGATGTGGGCCAATGGCATTGCCAGTGCCGAGGCGATCGACCAGAGCTTCAAGCTGTCGCTCGGGCGCCGCTATTCCATCACCGGACCCATCGAGAGTGCCGAGCTTGGCGGTCTCGACATCATGCACAAGTTCGCTGAATTCCTGCTTCCCGATCTCGATACCGCGAAACAGCCGCCCGCCGCGGTGTCCGATCTTGCGAAGGCGGGACACTTCGGCCTCAAGACCGGCAAGGGCGTCTACGACTGGTCGACTCGCGACGGCAAGGCGCTGCTGGCGGCCCGCGCCGACAAGCTGTTCGAACACATGCGCGAAGACGCAAGGAAGAAGGATTGAAAGATCAGGCGAACGGCCGTCCGCCTGGCAGGCTTGGCGCTGTCCTTCGCCAGGACTACGAAACAGAAAAGCCCCGGTGTTTCCACCGGGGCTTTTCCTGTCGCGTCCCGAGCGTTTCGGTTAGCAGCTGTAGTACATGTCGAACTCGACCGGGTGCGGCGTCATCCGGTAGCGGTCCTGCTCTTCCTGCTTCAGTTCGAGATAGCTCTCGATCTGTTCCTTCGAGAACACGCCGCCCTTGAGGAGGAAGTCGTGGTCGGCGGCGAGGCTGTCGATCGCTTCCTGCAGCGAACCGCACACCGTCGGAACCTTGGCGAGTTCTGCCGGCGGCAGGTCGTAGAGGTTCTTGTCCATCGCCGGGCCGGGATGGATCTTGTTCAGGATACCGTCGATGCCGGCCATGACGATGGCCGAGAAGCACAGGTAGGGGTTGGCCGTCGGGTCGGGGAAGCGCACTTCCACGCGCTTGGCCTTGGGGTTTGCCGTGAAGGGAATACGGCAGGAGGCCGAGCGGTTGCGCGAGGAGTAGGCGAGAAGCACAGGCGCTTCATAGCCGGGCACCAGGCGCTTGTAGGAGTTGGTCGACGGGTTGGTGAAGGCGTTCAAGGCCTTGGCGTGCTTGATGACGCCGCCTATGTAATAGAGGCAGAGCTCGGAGAGGTCGGCATACTGGTTGCCGGCCATCATCGGCTTGCCGTCCTTCCAGATCGAGAAGTGGCAGTGCATGCCCGAGCCGTTGTCGCCAAACACCGGCTTCGGCATGAAGGTGGCGGTCTTGCCGTAGCTGTGGGCCACGTTGTGGATCACGTACTTGTAGATCTGCATGTGATCGGCGGCCATGGTGAGCGGCTGGTACTTGGTGCCGAGCTCATGCTGGGCGGACGCCACCTCGTGGTGATGCTTCTCGACGACGAGGCCCATCTCGCCCATGACGGAGAGCATTTCCGAGCGCATGTCCTGGGCGGAGTCCATCGGGTTCACCGGGAAATAGCCACCCTTGGTGCGCATCCGGTGGCCCATGTTGCCGGTTTCGTAGTCGCGGTCCGAGTTGATCGGAAGTTCGGCCGAGTCCAGCCTGAAGCCGGTGTTGTAGGGGCTTGTCGCGAACTTCACGTCATCGAACACGAAGAACTCGGCCTCGGGGCCGACGTACACGGTATCGCCGATGCCGGTCGACTTGAGGTAGGCCTCGGTCAGTTTCGCCGTCATGCGCGGGTCGCGGCTATAAGCTTCGCCGGTGCCAGGCTCGAGAATGTCGCAGAACACGGCGAGCGTGGACTGGGCGTAGAACGGATCGAGATGCGCCGACGTCGGGTCGGGCATGAGAACCATGTCGGACTCGTTGATGGCCTTCCAGCCGGCAATCGAGGAGCCGTCGAACATCAGGCCCTCGGCCCATGCGTCCTCGCCCATCTGGCTGACGTCCATGGTGAGATGCTGCATCTTGCCGCGCGGATCGGTGAAGCGCAGGTCGACGTACTTGACGTCCTTTTCCTTGATCATCTTGAGGACGGCGGCTGCGTCCATAGGCTTGCTCATGATGTGTCCCTCTATTGAGCTCGTGGTGTTCTGTGGTTAGAGCGCATCCGGACCGGACTCGCCGGTGCGGATGCGGATGGCTTGCTCGACGTTGGAGATGAAGATCTTGCCGTCGCCGATGCGTCCCGTGCGGGCGGCGTTCTGGATGGCCTCGATGGCCTTCTCCACGAACTCGTCGGCCAGCACGACCTCGATCTTCACCTTAGGCAGGAAGTCGACGACGTATTCGGCTCCCCGGTAAAGCTCGGTGTGACCCTTCTGGCGGCCGAAGCCCTTGGCTTCCGTGACCGTAATGCCCTGCAGGCCAACCTCCTGCAGCGCCTCCTTCACTTCATCCAGCTTGAAGGGCTTGATGATCGCCTCGATCTTTTTCATGTCCGCTGACAGCCTCGCGTTAATGCGCGTTAAGGAGTGCAGGGTCCGTGCCAGTTGCGCCGACAAGTAGATTCAAGGGCTTGGCGCAGTTGCTCAACCATTGTGCAGCATCGATTGTCTAAAAAATAGTCATAATGATTAATATGTAGGCATAACTTGATAGTTGCCTCCGCGAGCGCAGTCCAGCGACAGGAAGTGGATCAGCAGGGTGAACGGGCAGGGATGGAACGGCTCCTTGCTCCAGTTCCAGACAAGCAGCGTGTTGACGATGACCCATGATGCCGCAGCACTCGGCAACGCCATCGCTTTACGAAACACCCCAATCCCGGAATTCACGGCAATCCTGTGGCGGGCGCGACATGCTGAGGCCCCATTTCTGATGTTTCTGCCGGTCATTGACCAGCAGGCCGGGAAGCAATGAAGTCGATCGAACTCATATTTCTGATCGGATCCCAGTGCGTCAGCCCCGTCGAGGCAGCGCCGGGGTTCACCGAGGTTGCAAAGGTGCAATGCGCGGTGGTGATCGAAAGGGACACAGAGACGAACCTCGTCATCGTCACGCCGGAGAGTGCCGCGAGCATACCGCGCGTGGCGGAGGCGATGCGGATGCCGCAGCGTGCGATTCCGGTGTCTGCCCCTCCAGAACCCGTTCAAGGCGACACTTCCGGTCAGGCGGGCGTGGTCCGCATGGAGGTTTCGCCACCCGCAACGCCTGAGGAGCCAGAGGTGCAGCAACCTGAGGCCAAGGTTGCAGAGCCTGAGGCGGAGCCCGCTGAACCCAAGCCGAAGGAGGCCGTCCGCAAGACAACCGGCAAGAAGAAGACCGCCGCCGCCGGCAAGCCGAAGGATGTCTGCGGCGCAGGCCGGAAGGCCGTCTGGTACACGTCGAGCCCCGGTCACCGGAAATACCGCTGCCGCAGCGCGAGCGGGGAGGCGCCGGCAACCCGCAAGACCTCTTCAACGAAAAAGACCCGCAAGTCCCTGTACTAGAAGCGGCGCGCTGCCTGCCGAGATTCGTGGCGGTAGGCCGCAGTCCCGTCTAGGATGGACCGCGATGCATGAACTCCTGACGCCGCTGGAAATGTACCGTGCGGACGCTCTGGCCATGAAGGCCGGCGTGCCGTCCCTCATCCTCATGGAAAATGCCGGCCGGGCCGTGGCCGATGAGATTGTACGCCGCTACGGCGCGCGGAATACGCTCGTGCTCTGCGGCCCCGGCAACAATGGCGGCGACGGCTTCGTCTGCGCCCGGTACCTGAAGGCGTGGGGCTGGCCGGTGCGGCTTGCGCTTCATGGCGAGCGCGAGCGGCTGAAGGGCGATGCCGCGGTCATGGCCGCGAAATGGGATGGCGAAGTTCAGCAAGGGATACCAGCGGGAGACGCGGAGCTGATCGTCGATGCCCTGTTCGGCGCCGGTCTTTCGAAGGATGTCCCGGCGGAGCTGGCGGACGCCATCAATGGCAAGGCCGTGCCGGTGGTAGCCATCGACGTGCCCTCGGGCCTCGACGGGCTGACGGGAAAGCCGCGCGGCGCAAGTGTCAAGGCCGACGTGACCGTGACGTTCTTCCGGCCGAAGCCGGGGCACCTGCTGATGCCGGGCAGGGCGCTCTGCGGCACGCTGGTGGTGGCGGATATCGGCATACCTGAATCAGTCTTGCAGGCGATCGACCCAAGTCTCTGGATCAATGAGGAAATTTCGCGACCCTCACCTGCAGCCGGGGGCCACAAGTACGGACGCGGCCATGCCGTCATCGTGTCGGGCGGGCCGCTCAATACCGGCGCCGCGCGGCTGG
>NZ_JBGSOZ010000143.1:0-6802 GCF_041738905.1 Aestuariivirga sp. | reverse complement strand
GTCGCAGGCGAGCGGGCTCGTCGGCAGGTCGTCGCCGCCGGTCCAGGCGGACTGCGCCAGTGCCGTGCCGCTGAACAGGCCAAGCGCCAGAATGGCGCCGAGTGTCGTTTTCTTCATCTTCATTGCTCCCGTTTGTTATCCTTTGCGCCACAGGCGGTTGGTGCAAGGCAAGTCCTCCCGAATCAGCCGCCTCTGTTCTTGTCGAACAGCGCGCCCGCGAGGATCGCGCCGATCAATACCAGTCCGATAACGACGATGGTGCCGTCACCCTTGACGCCCGAAAGCGACAATCCATTCTTGAGGGCCTGAATAAGGATCAGGCCAAGCACAGTGCCGATGATCGTTCCCCGGCCTCCGAAAATCGACGTGCCGCCCAGAACCACACCGGTGATCACGTCAAGCTCGAGGCCCGTTCCCATGTCGGAGCGCGTCGTCGTCACGCGCGACACGAAGACCACCGCCGCGAGCGCCGACAGGAAACCCGCCGCCGTATAGATCCACAGCTTTGTGGCATTCACGCGGATGCCGGAGAAGCGCGCGGCGGTTTCATTGGCGCCGATCGCGTAAGTCGCGCGGCCGAATGGCGTAAATCCCAGTATGACGGCCGCAACCACAGTGGCAATGCCGAGCAGCCAGACCTGGAAGGGAACGCCCAGCACTTCGCCCTGGCCGAAGAAAAAGAACCATTCGGGATATCCCCGCACCGAGCGCGCCTCACTGATCCCTTCCGCGAGGCCACGGTAAAGCGCCAGCGTTGCAAGTGTCGCGATCAGCGGCGGAACGCGGAACCTCGTGATGATGAAGCCATTCATCCAGCCGGCAAAAGTGCCGCAGGCCACTGCCGCCAGCATTGCCATTGGCAGCGGCAGTCCAAGATTCTTCCAGAACACGCCGAGCAGGATCGCGGTAAGGCCAAGGATCGACCCAACTGAAAGGTCGATGCCGCCGGTGACGATCACGAAGGTCATGGCGAGTGCCACGAGCCCCACTTCTGACATCAGGCGGCCCTGGTTCAGCAGGTTCTCGGTGGTGAAGAACTTGTCGGACAGGGATGCCAGAACGGCAAGTGCGATGACGGTCAGGACGGCAAGGATTGTCTCGTGGCGCAGCAACTTGGCGGCGGTCATTATTTCGCCCTCCGCCGGCGCGCCATGTCGGCCAGAACCGTTGCCAGGATCATCAGGCCCAGAACCGCGCGCAGCCAGTAGGCCGAGACATTGAGGAAGATCAGCGCCGAGCCGATGCAGGCAAAGAGGATTGCCGCCAGCGTCGAGCCGATCACCGTTCCCGTGCCGCCGAGGATCGAGACGCCGCCGATGACGGACGCCGTGATGACAGTGAGTTCAAGGTTGGGCGGCACGGTGGACTGGATCACCTGCAACTGCGTGGCAAAGAGAATGCCCGCGACCCCTGCAAAAAACCCGTGTAGCGCGAAGACGCCCACGACCGTGCGCTCGGGGTTGATGCCCGCAGCACGCGCTGCTTCCATGTTGCCGCCCACTGCATAGATGGCACGGCCAAAATCCGTGTAGCGCATGAAGAGCGCCGCAACGATCGTCAGGCCCACCATGAAATAGACTGCGGAGGGAATGCCGAAGGGCCGCATCTGCGCAATCATGAATTCAGCGGGCATGTCGGTAATCCATGCACCCGCCGTGGCGCTGATGAGACCGCCCTTCAGGATCGACAGCATGCCGAGCGTCACGACAATCGAGGGAATGCGGGTATAGGCCACGAGCGCGCCGACGCCTGAATTGACGGCCATGGAAAACAGGATCGGCACTGTCCAGGCAACCCATATGGGATAGCCAGCGACGGCAAGCGAACCGGCGATGGTTGCGATGACCCCGATCAGGGCACCCACCGACACGTCGATGTGCCCCGCCATGATGATCATCGACATTCCGATGGCGGCAATGGCGATATAGGCGTTGCCTGCGAAGATCGAATTGATGTTGTTGTCGGAGAGAAAGCGCGGATTGATTGCGCCGACCACCACGAAGAGCGCGACGATCGACATCAGCACCACGATCTCCTGCCCGTAGCCGCTCAGGAAGCGATGGAGATTGGTGCGCCCGATGGCAGGCGATGCTGCGCTCATGCAGCCTCGCCATCTGAATAGGTCTTTGTCATCACCGTTCCCACGGCTTCCGCCGTTGCGTGTTGCTTGTCGAATTCGCCGACGATACGGCCGCTGTTCATCACCAGCACGCGGTCGCTCATGCCGAGCACCTCGGGCAGTTCGCTCGAGATCATCAGGATGGCCATGCCTTCGCCCGCGAGCTTTCTCATGAGGAGATGGATTTCCGCCTTGGCGCCGACATCGATGCCGCGCGTCGGCTCGTCCATGATGAGGATGCGCGGATTGGTGGCGAGCCACTTGCCCAGCACCACCTTCTGCTGGTTGCCGCCCGAGAGCTGGCGCACCAGCTGCTGCGGCCCCCGCGCGCGGATGCCAAATCGGGTGATGGCGTTTTTCGCCTCTTCAGTCACGCGCGCCGCATCGACGAGGAAGCCGCGCATGAGCCGCTTGAGGTTGGCGAGCGCCACGTTGTCTTCGATGCTCTGCGCCTTGATAAGGCCCTGCGAGCCGCGATCCTCTGGCACATAGGCAATGCCCAGGTCACGCGCCGCCTCCGGGCTGGTGATCGTCTGCGCCTTGCCATCAATGAGGATTTCTCCCGACGTCGCAGGCGTGATGCCGAAGATGGTGAGGGCGGTTTCCGTGCGGCCGGAGCCGACGAGGCCCGCGAGGCCCAGGATTTCGCCGCGCTTCACCTGAAAGGAAATGTTCCGCACAACCGAACGATGGGACACGTCGCGAAGCTCCAGCAGAACGCCGCCATCGGTGCCCTGCTTGGCAGGATAAAGCCTGTCGATGGCGCGCCCCACCATCATGGAAACGAGCTGTGATTCGTCCACTTCCGAGACAGGCTTGGTAGCCACATGATGCCCGTCGCGCAACACGGTCACGCGATGGGCCAGCGCGAAGATCTCAGGCATGCGATGACTGACATAGACGATCGCAACGCCCCTGGCGCAGAGGTTCCTCACGATTGACATGAGGCGTTGCACGTCGGCCTCGGCCAGAGCCGCCGTCGGCTCGTCCATGATGAGCACGCGGGCGTCCTGTGCGAGGGCACGTGCGATCTCGATGCGCTGGCGGTTGCCGACCGAGAGGTTTGCCACCTTCTGGTCGATGTCGAGATCACCACTGTCGAGCGAGTCGAGAAGTTCGCGCGCGCGCCGTCGCATGGTCTGCCAGTCGACGGTGCCGAGCGACGTCTTGGGCGTCTGGCCAAGAAAGATGTTTTCAGCGACGGTCAACTCCGGAAACAGCAGGAGTTCCTGGTGGACGGTCGCAATGCCGGCCGCGTGCGCGTCCCTGGGCGAAGCGAACTTCACGACCTTGCCGTTGACGACGATCTCGCCCTCGTCGGCCTGGTGAAGCCCCGCCATAATCTTGATGAGCGTCGACTTGCCCGCGCCATTCTCGCCCATGAGGGCGTGAACCTCGCCGGGCCGCATGTCGAAGCTGACGGACGTAACGACCTTGATTCCGGCAAAGGACTTGGACACGGAACGGAGCGCGATCGGAAACGTATCGGCGCGTCCTCGCGCAGCGTCAGCCGTTCCGTCCGGTCTCATCGATGCTGTTCCCTTCGTTCCCATGCCTTCAGCCCGCGGCTGGGGAGCTAACCGCCCGCGGGTCTTTCACACACCGGTTTACAAGCCCCGGATTGGTGAGCAATAATAAACAGTGATGATCAAAAAACGTCAAGTGAGTTAGTTTGTGAGTATTTCGTGATTTTTGCGGTGCACAAATGATTATTTTCGATCATAGATCACATGACTGAAAGCGAACGGCACAAGCTGATGCTGGGGCTGTTGCGAGACCAGCCATTTGCCTCCGTACGGGATCTCCAAGCCTATGTGAACGCGTCGCCCGCCACAATCCGGCGCGATATCGCGAAACTGCATGCCAGCGGTGCCGTGAGAAAGGTGTTCGGCGGAATAGCCGCAGCAGAATCGGTGAGCGGCCTTGATCGCCTCGCCGCCAGACCCTTCACCGAAAACCAGATGCTGGAGGTTGCCGCGAAGAACGCCATCGCGGATGAAGCCGCCAAGCTGGTGAAAGATGGAGACGCCATCATCATCCATGGCGGCTCGACCTGCTATCTCTTCGCCCTTCTGCTGGCGAACCGCAACGTGCGGATCTATACCAATTCCATGCCGCTCGCTGCCACCCTCTGGCAAAACGGCACATGCCATTTGACGTTTGCGGGCGGCGACCTTTACCGCGAACCCGGAATCGTGTTTTCCCCCAAGGCGGGCGCGCCCGAATTCTATGCGTCCAAGTTCTTCCTCGGCGCACAGGCCATCACGCCAAACGGAATGCAGGAATCCCACCCGCTGATCGTAAAGGAAACCGAACTCCTCCTGCAGCGTGCCGATGAGGTCATCGTTCTGGCCGACAGCCGCAAATTCGGCGCCCGCGCACGCTACCCCATCATGCCGCTCTCCCGCATTGGTACGCTCATCACTGACGAAGGGCTCTCCGAGGCCAATCACAAGATGCTCACGGACGCCGGAATCCGGGTCATCATCGCAAGGCCAGGGCCTGAGAATTCCTGACGCCCGCCCAAACTTGGCCGCGTTTCGACCTATAACCCGGAGCGATGTTGAGGCCTCTTTTCCTTGTTACCGCCATCCTGTCCGCTCTTGTGATGCCGTCTCAGGCACAGACGCTCAACACCAGCCAGTTCCGCATCGAATGGCAGGTCGTGAACCGTTTTCGCCTGTTCAAGGACCCACAATTCTTTCGGCTCCATGAAAACGCATGGCGCCAGTACCTGCTCCATGTCGACAATCAGAACATGCCGTCGGACGAACGGGATTCCTTCGTCGCGCGCACATCCGTGCTCGGCTCGGAACATGTGCTCAACGACCGCTACATCGCCTTCAGCAATATCCTCCGTACGAATTTCGACTGGCGCGGCTGGGCCGCCAAGGGCCAGGATGGCATTTGCTATGACGCCGAAAAGCGCACGCACTCGGCTTGTGGCGGGCTCGATTCCTACCTGAACCCGCAATCCCATCCGATCAAGTTGTGGCTCAAGGGCGACGGTGTTCCGGTGCCCAAGTCGGCGCGTTGTGAATGGAAGATCGACGGCAGGCTGGTTGCCGAAGCCGCCTGCGACGAGCGGGTCAGCGGGCGCGGCATCGAATTGCCCTATCCGGGCGGCGCTGCGATTTCGGTGAATGTCGTTGGTGAATCGGCAATCGTCACGGATGCCGCCGTGAAAGACCTTCTCATTGCAGGGCTGGGCGACAGTTTTGCTTCCGGAGAGGGCAACCCCAATCTTCCCGTCGAATTCGGAGACGGCAAGCGCTTCCGGAACTTCTATCCGCAACGCAAGCGGAACGATGGCTATGGTGGTGCCACCTGGAGCGACCAACTCTGTCATCGCTCGCTCTATGGCCAGCAATTGCGCGCCGCACTTCAGGTCGCCATCGAAAATCCGCAGGCAGCCGTGACCTTCCTCGACTATTCCTGTTCGGGCGCGGGGATCACCGATGGCCTCCTGGGGCCACAGACCTACGTCGAACGGATCGCCGAAACCGACAGGACCTCACAGCCCGCCGCCCGTCCCATTTCCGGCGGTTCGAAGGACTCCCAACTCTATCGCATGTTGCGCGAACTCTGCCTCATGCGACCAGTCGAGGACGATGGGCTGCTCCGCTGCCCCGGCAACGAATTCCGCCGGCATGTCGACTTCGTGTTCCTGTCGATTGGCGGAAATGACATCGGCTTTTCGAATATCGTCGCATGGGCCTCGCTCCGTGACGGCGCATCTTCCAGCATCGCATCGTTCTTTGGTGCCACTGTCAGTGCCAAGGACTTCGCTCAACGCATGCGCGACGTGCTTCCCGATGCTTATGCCCGGCTCGCGGCGGCTTTCGAGGCGGCACTTCCACTGGCTTCCGCACCCGATGGCGTCTTCGATCCGTCGCGCGTGATTTTGACAGCTTACCCCGATCTCGTCACTGACGAAACCGGCGGCATCTGCAAGGCAGCTCCCTCCGATGCCGAGGAGGAAGACCGCTATGCCGCAAATCAGTCACTCGACATGTTCTCGTCGTGGCTCACGGCGCGCTCTTCACGACTGAAGGCTGTGCGCGAGCAGTTCGCATTGCTTCACAAGCGGATGAAGGATCTTGCCGGCGACCACGGCTGGACCTTTGCCGGCCGCGTCTATGCCGACCAGATGTTCGAGGGCCATGGCTTCTGCGCCCAGAACATTCGCCGCATCGATGATCCGGCGGAGCAACTGATGATCCCGTGTCATGGCAAGGCGGACCGCGACACACAGACCTGCCAGCCCAGCCTGACGTCTGATGAAGGCGAGTGGCGGCCTCACAACCCCGCTGAACAGAACTACCCTTACGCCTTGCGCCAGCGCTGGGTGAGAACCTTCAACGATGCCTACATGGTCATCAACCAGAAGGTTGCCGACAAGTTCGGGAAGATCGATGAGAAGGCCTCTGCTGCCGTGTTCTCGGAGACCACCGGAGCACTTCATCCCTCGGCGGAAGGATACGCCGCAATGGCAGATGGGCTCATGCTCACCTTGCGGCCGATCATCTACGACATGCTTTATACCGTCATCGTCAGCCGACTGGGCATGTGCGGTCGATGCTGCGAAGGGGTTGAAAGAGGTGGCGATGGGAGCAACGCCATAGATGCCAAGGGCGAGGAGCAGTGCCATGAAGGATGTCGAGTAGCGCATGATGTTTTCTC
>NZ_JBGSOZ010000109.1:0-11095 GCF_041738905.1 Aestuariivirga sp. | reverse complement strand
GGTAATCTACCCTTGTATTTCCGCCGCCTGGACCGCTATACCCATCGGTGGAGATGTGGCCGAGTGGTCGAAGGCACACCCCTGCTAAGGGTGCAGGCGGGAAACCGTCTCGAGGGTTCGAATCCCTTCGTCTCCGCCACTTGCCACCACGAAAGCGTTCTCCCGATCCGCCTGCGGGCGGATTTTCTCGTTGTTTTCGAGGGTTATGTGGATGGGGCTGAGCACTGGCCTCGTCGCCAGGAGGTCCGAATGCGGTCTCTCCGGGCCGATATTCTCCGGACCTGATGACTGCGCCGATTTGGTGAATTTTCCCTAAGTCATTGAAAGTTAACCGGTAACGTTCCTGCCGGGTAAACACTTCGATTTCAGGGGCACGCGTCGAAAAGGAACAGAAATCGAACTATGGTGCCGTCTCAACGAGCGACCCTGCCACACCAAAACTGGCACCTAGGCGCGGGTCGACTATGCCAGTTCAGACCATTCCTTGAGCTTTCCATAGAGTTTCGACTCCCCTGATCCAGCAGCAGCAAAACTCTCAAAGGTCAACGGCGCGTCTTGGTCCATCGCGCTATTCCTTCTGACCCGCGTCATCAGCTCAGAAAAGAAATCAAATGAGAGGTCACCCCGTCTCGCCCCCTCACCAAATGCATCGACAAGCAGGCGCATGAGCGCTCCGTATCCAATCGTCTTGGATAGTGGATTGTCCTGCTTCTCCCAAAGATCGGGAAATGCGTCCGCTACGGCTCTGAAATAATTCTTCATAATTCGCAAGATCGCCCAATCCTTCTCCTCGGCAAAGAACTTGCGAAAAATAAGTCCTCTTTCAACGTCCGCTGCGTCAACCGCTATTTCCTTGCCGCGCCTAATAGAGTCTCTGTCAGACATGGGATCGGCTGAAATGAGTTCAGCAATCCGACTCGCGACTGCCCCCTGACTCAATGGCGCCTTGTACAGCACCTCATCGCCAAATTTTGGTGCGATACCAAGAAGCTTGATCCTTCTGTAAAGGGGCGAGTCTTCATCAGTGTTGAGGGCCTTCGTGATCAGGTGAGCAGTTCTCTGCGGGCTCCGTGTCTCCGACACATCAAAAAGATCATAAACAAGCGATTTATTGACTTTCTGCTGCGTTACATTGATCGTGGAGAAAAGATAGGCTTGATCCTCGATCGGAAGATCAATGAAGAACGCCACGATGAGGTCAAAAGTCTCAACTTCCGCCTTCTGAAACCCAGAAAGTCGATGCTGTCCGTCAATAATGCTAAATGCCTTCTCGTTCGCTGAAACGTCGAAGCAATAGATGCCAGTCCCGTCTTCACAGTCGTTTCCAATTTCCCGCGGGGCATCATTCAAGAACTCAGAATTAAGGTTCAAAATGAAAGCGTTAGGAAACGATGCATCGACCGTCTCTATGTACCTGGCAATGTCAGTTACTCGAGCCGAACTAAGGCCGCGCTGGATGCCTGACATCTTTTCCAGTTCACGGCTCGTTATCCGCCGAATGTCAGCTTTCGCAAGGCTTGCAAGTTTGTCCGATGAGATTTTCCCAACGAATAGCTCACCAATGGGTTGCGTAAGCCGTATGGCGGTAAACTTAAGAGCTTGCTCGCTCATATTTTCATCCCGTCCACTTCGGACTTGCTAGCTGCATCGTCTATCAAATCTTCGCGTCGGGAGTCCTCTGAATCCTCGTAGCTCTGAGCGCCTGCCTTCGTCTTCAAGACGTAGCCAAAAAATGACAAGACTAGTGCGAGCACAAATACTGACACTGCAGCTAAATTTGTGAGCCAGAGACTGACGGTTATTCCGTTTGGTTGCCGATCGTGAATCACATTGATGATCATCACTACAATTCCAAGTCCCATGACGATATTAGCGCCAAACTTGATCCACTTCCATACCGTCCGGCTTCGGTCTGGTATCGCAATGTCATCAACCAACTGCGTTCCGCAAAGCGTGACCGCAACGATGGTGGCTGCCACTCGGAATTCGTTGCTAATGTTAGTGACAATGCCAATGGCTAAAGTGAAGAATAAGGTGAATAAAAGTGGGATAAAGCTCCAAACTACGTTTGAGAACAGCCAAAATGCAGACTTCTCGATCCACTCCCGCTTCGTTTCAGGAACGTCACTTCGATGGGGAGTGGCGCTTGTCTTCATGTCGAACCCTCGTCACCACGCCTTGATTTTCTTAGTGGTCTTATCGAACCGCACAAAGCATTGGCCTGTTTGAAGGTTGGTGAGGTTGGCACCCTTACCGAGAACGCGCGCTGCAGCTCCTGGCTTTGCGTTGGTCGCGAACGCTGCGACCAAGCCCATGTTGTCCAGGAACTCATCGTCTTCGCCGGAAAAGTCATCCGGAGATTGAGAGACCAGCATAACAACGCCGCCTTTGGATCGGCTCATACGGATCAGACGAGATAGCGAGGGCAGCTTGGTCCCGAGGATTTGGTGTGCCTCATCGATCATGCACAGAATGCGCAGACCCCGTGCGCCATCTGGGCTCGTTTCGGCATCCACAAGGCCGTTCAGATACTGATCCAGCGCGTCCAGCAGTAGGTTGACGACAATCGTTCGACTATCTTCCGGGACGTTTGGCGGCAGCTTGATGATCCAGCTCTTCTGGAAGAACTCCGCCGGAGAGAATTTTGGCTCGAACAGCGGAAAACGGCACAACTCTTCCATGCTTGAGACTGCGCCGTCTTCCTTGGCCTCATGTTCCTGATAGACATCATGCAGGCGGTCGCGGATGTGCCGCAGCTCGCAGGGGTCTTCCGAGGAAAGCGCCCGGCTGGCTGCGTCATGGACGTAGTTGCGCTGGATGCTTCCCAGCTTTGAGCCCTTTAGCCGCGAGAACGACTGACGGAAGCGCATCGCCGCTTCATCAATCCCGAATTGGTCCTTCTGTGAGAGCGCAAGCACGTCCAGCGGGATGGGCATTCGCGGAGGCTCGATGACTTGCGCCTCAAAGGCTTCACCGAGCGCGGTTTGACCTTTCGTGCCGGTAAAGCCTGCGAGGTCTCCCTTGAAGTCAAAGGCCAGCAGCGGGACCGGAGCCCGTTCACGAATGGAACGCAGCATGGCGGCCGCCATAACCGTCTTGCCTGAACCGCTACCGCCCATGATTGCAGTGTGGGGCGCGCCACCCTTACCATTTAGGCTCCAAAAGACCTTTTCCTTGGTGGCGACATCTTCCCCGATCTCACCTAGGGGAACTCTGATCTCGCCGTTGGAGAACGTGGCACCGGATGCACCCGCACCGCCGGGTGTCGGCAAACGGCCCCCCGCCGAGGGAAGTTCAGCCACGTCTACGAGACGCCGGATAAATTGACCGAGATCGGCTCCAGCCTGGTCCCACTCGTCGTCGAGTTTTGCTAGCCCGCGCCGCCAATGGGCGCCGACCAGCGTGACAAGTCTTTTGATATCGACGTCCGGCTCACCTGCACGCTCCACGATCAGCGCCAGCCATACGGAAAGCGCCGTGCCTGTGCCGAAAAGCGTGTCGCCCTTGATCACTTTTCCTGGCTCCAGCTCATCAACTGAAAGGGAAAATGGAGCGCTCATCGCCAAGGAACGCGAGATTGCTAGGCGGGCGGGGAGATAGCGTTTGCGCATCCCAAGCCGCCCCATGAAATCTGTGTTGAGCTTATCGCTGTCGTAATCTGTGCGGAAGTTGGCGCCCGCGACTTCAACGAGGGAAATGCTCATGCCTGTCCTCCCGTCTCTTCAAAGTATCCGGGACGAACCGTGGACTGACCGATGTCACCAACTCGCTCAAAGTGGACCAAATACTTTTTCTGCACGTGCGGAGCAATTTCGCGAAGATATTCTCCCACGACTTCGGTGTTGGTCGAGAGTAGGATAACTTGGTGTTCGCGCTGCACGAGATGATTCAGCACACCCTTACGGTGCTCGATATCAAGACGTCCGAGCGGCGTATCGACCACCATTGGAAAGCCGCGGCCCGAAACCGACGACACGGCCGAGATCAAGGCTTGGGTGAAGATCTGCTTCTCACCGGCCGAGAGGTCGTAACCACGCAAGTCAACGCCAGCAGCATTAAGGAGCTTCACGTCGCAATTCTCATCGATGGCGATACGCTCCACCAGGTCTTTCTTGTGTGCCATAGAGCGATGCGCCGTCGTCATGGCCGCCGCTATTGCGTCAATCTGGCTTGGCACTGCTTTTGCCACGATCTGGTCGACCATCATCGCGACCTTGTTCGCACGCGCGGCGCGCCGGGCGGACGGGGCAGCTTGGTCAAGCTGACCGGAGAGCTTGGTCAGATCCGTATTCTTCTGGCCAATTTGGCTTTCCAGCGAGGCCATCTCACGCCGCAGCGCCCCTATCTCCTGATCAAACCTCTGAAGTTCGCTGCCGACATGGGATAGGCGCTCGCGCTTCGTATCCACATGTGGTGCTACCGCTTCGGTGCGCGTGACTTCATCTTGCAGACGCTTAAGCGCCTCCTCGTTGGCCGCAATATTGGCAAGCAGTTCAACAATCGCCGGCGCGCCCAACTCGTCCAGCTCTTCGAGCCGGTCGATCACTTTGGAGCGTTCAAGCTCATTCAGATATGGGTGCAGATAGATCTCTGCGCAGTTGTCGGGAGGCGGATACCAGAGCTTCTCCCAAGCACTGCGAGCGCTGTTCAAAACGCCTTCTCGCTGGCCACCCGTGAGCGCCGGATCAAGCTCCAGCATGCCGGTATCGACCGAGGCAAGGAAACGCTCCAGATTGCTGTCTCCCTGGCTTTTCCCATTCTCCCAGCGCTCGAGCACGCCCTCGCTCAGAAGTCGGGCCTTGACGCTCTTTCGAAGCGGCAGGCCGCACAGCGCCAGTGCAAGATCTTTCATCATCAGATCTTCGAGCTGTGCATTTCCGTCTTCAATAGCGCGTTCATAGTTCTTGATCTGCTCGAATTGCTCTTGAAGTAGGGCCTGCGAACCAGCGCCAAAGCTGGCCAGTTCGCGGATCAGATGCTCCTGCTCTTCCTTTAGAGCGGCGCGACTGGGTTCGATTTCGGCCAGACGAGTTGACTTCTTGTCATACTCGAAGGTGAGCGTGTGTCGCTCGAGTTCCAGCTTTTCGATTGTCTTGTCGGAAACGTTCGGGGCCTCCTTGCGCCGAACCTCTGCATAGGAACGCAAGTCCTTCGCAAGTTGTTTCAGAACTGGGATGCCAAGCAGACCTTCAATGCCAGCGCGCACCTGCGCCGACATCTCCCGCTCCGCGAGCACGCTCACCTGTTCGCCGTCGAACATGAAGAAGTGCGCCAGTGTGAAGGGCAGAAGATTTTCTGCAATGTACTCGCGAAACCAGTCTGCGCGGTCGTTTCCCTGCAACGCCCCTGGACCAACAGCCTTACGGGTGGAGCCCTCATAGATGTGGATTTCCTCATCTTGAGGACGATACGCGCCAGAGTCGCTGAAATGCCAGATGCGCTGGATTTCAAGCGGCTCATCGTTGTCGTCGGTGAAGATCAGTTTGACCGAGCAGGACGTTCGCCCCGCCGCAGTTGCACCACCATGGAGCGCCTTCTCCAGAAAGTTTTTGTAGGAGGTGGCGAGGCGCTCCTTGTCCGTGCCCGAAAACGGTGAGCGGGCGATCAGCGGCAGGCCATCCCGCCCAAACATTCCGAGCACAATGGCCTCAAAAAGACTTGTCTTTCCGTAACCATTGGGCGCGCCAATTAGAATGATATTTCGACCGCTTGCCGGTGCCGGGAAATCAAAATTGGCCGTAGTGTAGGCCTTCCAGTCTCGCAACGTGATGTGTGAAAGATGCATGGGCTGTTATTCATCCACCTGAATGCGATCGAGGATATCGTCGAAGGAGTCCCAAAGGCCAGCGCGGCGCTGCTTACCCGTTTGTTCAACCTCCGCCTGCACCAGCTCTTCAAACTCGGCGAAGAGCATTCCATTGGCCTTGCAGGCATCCTTGATCATGGTTCGTCCATCTGGATTATCGAGAAGCACTACAACATTACGCGGCATCTACTTGTCCTTCACGATTTCACGGACACTCATGGTCCTCGACTTGCTGTGGCCCGCGATCTCTTCGGACCAAAGCTGGTGGATGAGATCAACTTCTTCCTCTGTGATCAAGCTTTGTCCGGTCTCCTCCTCCAAGCCGCGGAGCCGTTCGAAAATCTCAGCGCGAGTCTGGAGGGTAAAGGGGCCAGGGATAAACGTTCCGCCATCCGTGATCGTGATGCGGCCGTCACGTCGCCGGGCTTGGCGGCGCTCCTTTTCGTTGCGGATCGAAACCAGCCAGTCCCGGAAGTCCAGAAGGGGCGTGAACTCGGCGTAACCGGACTCTACGAAGCCCTCGAGGCTCCGGTCTTTCTCCACCACTGTGCAGGTCCAGCAGCCAAAGCGCGAGGACGTCGTACCGCAGGACGGTGCATCATCCTTGGAGGTAACGACCGGGCATTCCCCACCGCTTGCGTTGCGATAGAGCCCGATCAGCTTGAGGTGCGAACCGCCCCAGGGCGGTTCGTTCAGGGCGAGAAACTCCCAGACATCATCGGTATGCAGTTCGACAATGGGTCGGAAGACCATACAGCCAACAAGGTCGTTGTGCTTGTTCAGGCGCTCTCCATTGTCATAGCGGCCTACCGACGCGGCGCGCGTCGCGCTCTCCGATCGCCGCACCCCGAGCAGGAGCACGACCTTTCCGGCTTGGTCCACCTGGCTCTTGATGTACCGGCTGGTGGGAAGGATTTTCATCCGATCTGTGCACCAGCGGAACGAGCGATTCGGGGAGGGATAGCCCCGGCCAATCAGGTTCACCCAGAAGGACTGGTCGGGCGAAGGCCGCGTGATCTTGGTGATGACCGGAAGCCTGAACGCGCTAGCCGCTCCTTCGATCTCTTCCATGCTTTCGATGATGTGCTGGACGACAAGAGGGCTTTCGACCAGAGTGTCGTTGGCCACTACATGCACCGGACGGGTGCGCTGCGAAGGTGGAAGGGACAAAAGCATCTCGAACACGAGATGCGTGACAAGCGTGCTATCCTTGCCGCCGGAATAGCCGATGATCCAAGGCCAATCGTGATCTTGGCGATACTCATCGAGCATTTCTGCCCGAATAGCATCAAAGAGCGCTGCGCTCTCATCTTTAATGGCGAGTGCTTCAGCGCCGTCCATCAAACTGCTGTCCCCCTTGTGTAGGCGCGATTCACTCGCTTTATCTGTATCTTGTGTAGCAGTCTCCGCGACCCACTGTAAATTGGAGATGCCGCCAGAACCGAGCCGATTCTGTGCTGTGTGGCCGAGAGTGACCCACGTGTCGCGCGTGTGGGCATCAAAGCCGCCGAGTAAGCAAGCTTGATGGTTGTTGCGACCACTCCACCGGGACCGGCTCCAGCAACCGCGTCAGCGTCACCTCCGGCCCCTGTCGTCCGTTCAGGATCGCCTCGACGATATCGGGCGCGAGCAGAGTTAGCTGCAGTACGCGGGTCATGTAGGAGGAGGCGATCACCTCGCGCTCGGCAAGCTCCGCGATGGTGGTGAACTCGCCGGACTCCAGCATGCACTTCCACCTAAAGGCGCGCGCCAGCGCCTTGACGAGGGCGCTGTCCTTCCGGCGCGGCTGGGCGGCGCCGTCTGGCATCTGCATCTCCTTCCGCCCGCCGCGCTTCACAACCCGGAACGGGATGTGAAGCGTCACGGTCTCGGGGATCGGCGACCCGCGGCTCATGCGGCCGCTCCCACTTCTCCGGCCAGCAACTCGCGCGCGAGGTTGCCGAGGCCATCAACCCGAAGCCGAACGTTGAGCCCGTCGATGCCAATGTCCACGCGCTCGACCAGCAGCGCCACGATGCGCGCCTGCTCGGCGGGGAAAAGTTCGTCCCAAAGTGGGTCGAGTTGCTGCAGGGCCGCGCGGGCGTCGGCCTCGGTGATGTCGGCGGCGTGAGCGCGGGCGGCCTTCCATGTCCCTGCCACGATCTCTGGCTGGCGGAGCACGGCGCGGAGTTGGTCGATCACGGCGGCCTCGATCTCACCCGCAGGCACGCGGCCGACCGGGCACGCCCCAGCGCCATGCTTCAGCACCGTCTGGCTCACATAGTAGCGGTAAAGCCTGTCGCCCTTGCGGGTATGCGTGGGCGAGAAGGCCGCGCCATCGGGGCCGAACAGCAGCCCCTTCAGCAGCGCAGGCGTATCGGCGCGGGTGCGCGCGGCACGCTTGCGCGGGCTTTCCTGCAAGATGGCGTGGACACGGTCCCACTTCTCGCGGTCGATGATCGGTTCGTGCTCACCGGGATAGCTGTCGCCCTTGTGGACCGCTTCACCGATGAAGGCGCGGTTGCTGAGCATCCGATAGATGTATTTCTTGTCGATCCGGTTGCCGCGGGGCGTCCGGATGCCGCGTGCGCCGACCTCTCGCGCCAGTTCCGTACAGGACCCGATCTCGAGGAAGCGGGCGAAGATCCAGCGCACATGCGCAGCGTTGTCGTCGTCCACAACCAGCTTCCGGTTCTCGACGCGATATCCGTAGGGCGGCACCCCGCCCATCCACATGCCCTTCTTGCGGCTGGCGGCGACCTTGTCGCGGATGCGCTCGGCCGTCACCTCCCGCTCGAACTGCGCGAACGAGAGCAGGATATTCAGCGTCAGCCGCCCCATCGACGTGGTTGTGTTGAACGACTGCGTCACCGAGACGAAGGTCACCCCGTTGCGGTCGAACACCTCCACCAGCTTGGCGAAATCCGCCAGCGACCGGCTGAGGCGGTCGATCTTGTAGACCACGACCACGTCAACCAGCCCGTCCTCGATATCCTCCAGCAGCCGCTTCAGGCCGGGCCGTTCCAGCGTGCCGCCGGAGATGCCGCCATCGTCGTACTGATCGCGGACCAGCACCCAGCCCTCGGAACGCTGGCTGGCGATAAACGCCTCGCAGGCCTCACGCTGGGCGTGGAGGCTGTTGAATTCCTGCTCCAGCCCCTCCTCTGAGGATTTCCGGGTGTAGACCGCGCAACGCAGCTTCCGGACGACCTTCGATTTATCCGACGGCTTCGTCATGTCCGACCCCTGTGGTTCTTGAGGCCGAAGAAGGTCCACCCGTTCCATCGTGTGCCGGTGATAGCGCGCGCGATGGCCGACAGCGATTTGTAGGGCCGCCCCTGCCATTCGAAGCCGTCGGCGGTGACGGTGACGATTTGCTCGACACCCTGCCATTCTCGCAGCAGCCGTGTGCCGGTGATCGGGCGGTCGCGATCGGCGCGGATACCGCGCTTCTTCCGGTCGCCGCCGTCGAGTTCCTCGCCCAGCTGTTCCAGCCGCCGGATCGTCTCCGGCTTCAGCCCGCCATAGGCGAGTTCCTGGATGCGGTAAGCGAGCCGGCTCTCCAGGTAGCGGCGATTGAAAGGTGGCGGTTCGCAGTCGAACAGGTCGCGCCACTGTTGCTTCAGGTCGGGCGTCGGCGTGGTCTTGAGCGTGGCCAGGCGCGCTGGGATGGGATCGGGCTTGTTCATGCATTTCTCCGGTGAGTTGGAGTTGCATGACGGCATTGGTCGGGCGGATAGTGTAGGCAACGTTCTCCAGTATCGTCAGATACTTCGCCCCCATCCCGCATCCGCAACCGAACCAGCCCGAGCGCCAGCAGGCCGCACAGCTCGGTGCGGCGCTCTGCGGGCGTCATCTGGTCGGGCGGGAGCGGATTGGGGCGTTTCATCACTTTTCTCAGGTCATTGTGCATGCCCAAGGGAAACAGCATTGCGAGGGCCCGCGCGACCTCGAAACGGGTCAGCCCAACCTGCAACCGTAAGGGTGGAACCGTTCCACCCTTCCCGTGTGCCCTTCTTGCATCGGGCGTATGTGCTCTTTATGTTCTCGTGTTGAGCGGACGGTACGAGTGGGAGATTCGAATGGGCAGTGAGGCGATCTTGGGTACGACCTGGTGTCTCGCGACGGCGATCGAGCACATCGAACGCATCGAAGCCTGCGAGCGCGAGCAAGAGTTCTACCGCTTGATATTTAACGATGAAACCATAGAACTGGGCGCGCGCCCAGTTCCGAATGGGCCAGATGGGCTGGAGCGATCGCCCACGCAGAGATCGATCGACGGATTGCTCCTTGCCTTGCGCGACGGCTACGTTCGAGCAACAGGGCGGCGATCAACAACCAAGCGGCCATGTCCCACATCCGACACCGATACATGGCGGTTACATTCAACCGATCCAACGCTGATCACCACGGACGAGTGGCGTTCGGGGGAATTCGACGTCGATGCCCTGGCGCTGACAGGGTCAACTTGGCAATACATCCAGATCGAGGTGCCGGATTTCATGGTCAAGGCGATCTGGCCGGATTGGCCGCCATGTGATGTGCCAGCCACCGCTTCGGAGGCATCCCCGTCTGCTTACGCAACACCATATCTCGCGCTCATGAATGCGGCGATCGCGCACTTTGGCCTGTCGGCCGAGGACCAAAGCAAGAAGGAATGCCTGATGGACTGGTTTCTTGAGCAGCAGATCGAGGGCGAACCGGTGTCGAACAAGCTCGCGGACGCCATGGCCACGCTGATCCGGCTGCCGTCGGCACAGCGCGGCGGCGCGAAGCGGGTACTGGGGCCCGAGCTGCGCCAGACCGGATAGGATCGGCGAGGGCGCCGGCAAACGCGTTGGTGGGGACAACGCGATTACGACGACGGCTGGCTCTGGCCCGTGCCGTTACCATTGCCCTCGATACGCCTGTTGCAGATGCGGCCCCCGGACGCTGGGCGTCTCGATGAAGGGCGGAACCGTTCACCCCGTTCGCGCGGACGAGGGGTCACCCCTCTGATCGGCCGTGGCCGCTGAGGGCGCTCCACAGGGGTCGTTAGGCCCGTTGGGGTCCACCCATTAACTGACGTTATTTCAACGTCTTGCCGGAAGGGGTCACCCCTTTCCGGCGCGATGGCCTGTGGCCGGGTGGACCGGTTCCGACGTCGCGCGGGCTGCCGAAATAGCGGCAGAACCGGGGGCAACATCGCCCTCAGCCCGGTTCCCAACGCCCGTGTCCATCCGTCTCTGCCACCCCCTGCATGTCACCGCTGCGACCCCCGGGTCGTACGGCGCGCGCGGTCCCGATGCCCAGGGGCGGCGATGAGCGGGC
>NZ_JBGSOZ010000015.1:0-29518 GCF_041738905.1 Aestuariivirga sp. | reverse complement strand
TGGCAAGCGCCTCGATAGACGTGGTAGCTTTCTTCATGGTGTTGCTCTCCATTCAGGATTGAACACCCCGAGCCTACGGCTCGAGGAGAGCAACGCCAACCTCACTCCAATTTTCTACATTGAGCGGGACATCCCCCACGACCGATAGAAGCGCCGAACCGCAGTAAGTCAAAAAATCTTCTTGCAATCCGGGAGGCATCCACACACGCACGGTCTCATGACTGACTTCGATCCCCCGCTAGTGCAGCAGATCCTCGACGTTCCGAAGAGAAAGCGGGTACCGAACGTACAACCGAGCGGGACACAATCTCGACCGCACCCCGCAGCACGTAACTCGCATGGACGCCGGGAAACCGGCCCTTGTGCGATTCGTGACGGGTTTCGATGTCGAGGCCATGCCGGCGCTTCAAGTTGAAGACATGTCCGCTCCACCGCGGTCCAGGGTTGTCGATTGGGGTGACACCCTTCGGGCCTCCCATTGCAAGTTCCAGCAAGGCCCAGGCATCGCGGCCCCTGACGGCAAAGGCCGCACCATCCGGCAAGCGACGGGCGATGACGGTAAGCTTAGGCGGCCTCCGCCTTGTCGCTGATGCGGTGCGCCAGCGCATGTTCGCAAGTCTCATGCGGGAATGAGGTCTGCTCCGAGGCCCAATCCCGGAAGGTCGAACGGAAGCCGTGAACCGTGATGCTGTCGCGCTTCATCCTCCGCAACTGCATGGTCATCGCCATGCAGGATAAAGGCTTGCCTTTCGCGGTGCCCGGAAACACGAACGGGCTCTGCTCAAGGCACGAGATACCCTTGAGAAGGTCAACCGCACGCTCCGTGAGCGGAATGCGATGGGCATGGCCTGCCTTCATGCGATGGGCGGGAATAATCCAGATGGCCTTGTCGAGGTCGAATTCAGTCCACTCCGCGTTGAGGACTTCACTGGAACGGGTTGCTGTCAGGATGCAAAGCTCCAGCGCCAGCGCTGCAGATGATTGCCGCGCCCGCAGTTCGGCCATGAAGGCGGGAAGGCCATCATAAGCCAATGCCGCATGATGGCCTCTGGTGAGCTTCTGTCGGGCCGGAAGAAGGCTCTTGAGATGGCCTCGCCATGTGGCAGGGTTCGGCCCGTCCCGATACCCCAAGGCCCGCGCGGCATCCAAGATGTTCTCGATGCGCCCGCGCAGCCGGGATGCGGTTTCCGGGACTTCATGCCAGATAGGCTTGAGGACACTCAAAATGGCCTCTGTGTCGATTTCGTTGACGGGCTTTGCGCGGATGGCTCTGCAATAGGCATCGCTGAGGGTGAGTTCCCATTGGGCGATATGCTTGGCATTCTTGAAGCCGGGCCTATGGCTCTTGAGATAGTCATCTGCGAAAGTCCCGAACGTCGGAATTGTGCGCCCAGCTTTTTCTGCCGCCTTCCGAGCTTCCAGAGGGTCGGCCCCGGCTGAAAGCAGCTTCCGGGCTTCTAACGCCTTCTCGCGGGCTTCTGCCAGCGAAACCTGTCCGCGCGCCGCGCCGCCAAGGCCCATCTCACGCCGCAGAGGCTTGCCATCTGCCGTCTTTCCGAAACGATAGAAGAACGTCCAACGCTTGCCGCCATTGGGCGAAATGAAAAGATAAAGGTTGTTGCCATCGGCATGGCGGCCCGGCTTCGTGAGAGTTTCTACCTTACGGGCATTGAGCTTTCCGGCCATCACAGCATCTCACTCTGTCCAACCACTGTCCTACCGATTATCCTACCAGAATCGGCGGATTGAGGCAAACCTGAACGGACGCTAAAGAACGCTAGCGAAGAACAGGCCTATACGGATTGGCTTTATCGCGAACGCTCACAACGATGCGTGAACCGTGATGGACGGTAGTTCGACGGACTTCCGGGACGCCATTTCTGCTTCATGAGTTGCGCTGGCGCATTGGGCGAGCAAGTGGAATCACTTGCGAAGCGAAAAATGCGTCAGTTTCAAAGCTTTCGAGCAACCGGCGGTCAGCCGCCAGAACGTTGGTGACGGCGATGACCGCCGGCGGGTTCTGCCTGAACTTGGCAAGCGTCGGGGCCTATTCCGAGATCGGCATGCTCACCGTTTCAAGGGGCGTGATCTCCCAGCCAATGTTCGCAGGTCTTCTTCTTGATGGCATTGGTGATGTTGGCGGCAGAGACGCCAACCGGGAGGATCACCGCCATCTTGTTGTTGGCGCGCTTGCAGGAGCCTGTCTCTTCAAGCTGCTGCACGAACTTGAAGAAGCCCGGGCCATACCAGTTCGCCTCGGAAAGGTCCGAAGCAGCATGCGAGGTCTGACTTGATGAGGATGTCGTCCCCGATCGTCGTGTCGTAATGGACATAGAGCAACTGGCGGTCAGCGGCACTGCCGCCGGGCGCTGCCGCAACTTTGAGGAAATTGCGGCGGCCCGGAATGATGTTCGGAGTTGAAAGCGTCTTGCCCGTCGTCACTCTCCCTCGCGTGTTATGGAGAGTTGTTTAATTGATATTGCCGACCAGCTTTGCAGCCTGTTCGATCAGTTGCGCCTGGTGCGGCTGCACGTCCATCTGGCCCCAGTTTGCCATCAAGGGCGCCCACGGGTCTTCCACATGTGTGCGGATGCCGGAAAGCTCCTCCATCACGGCGAGCCCGCAATAGGGAACATACATCGAGGAATATCCACCCTCGTGCGACATGACGAGCCTGCCGCCGCAGAGATCATCCGCCGCCTTCATCAGAAGACGCGTCATCTTGCGGTAGCCTTCCGAACTGACCATCATGCGCCCCAATGGATCGACGCCCGAGGCATCGAAGCCAGAGGGCACGACGATCAGCTCAGGCTTGAACTTGTAGAGCGCGGGAATGACGACGCGCTCAAAGGCCGCGACATAGGCGCCATCGCCGCAGCCGGGCGGCAGGGGAACGTTGAGGTTATAGCCCTTGCCCGCACCCTCGCCATTCTCCGCCAATCCGCCGGAGTCTGCCGGAAACAGATTGTCCTGATGCAGCGAGATCGTCAGCGTCGATGGGTCGGAATAGAAGCCGGACTGCGTGCCGTTGCCGTGGTGCACATCCCAGTCAACGGTCGCGACCTTTCCCAGCTTGTGTACGGCGCGCGCATGCATGATGGCGATGACGACATTGCCGAAGAGGCAGAAGCCCATGCCGACATCCGCCGTCGCGTGATGGCCCGGCGGGCGCACCAGCGCATAGGCATTCTTCACCTTGCCTGTAATGACGGCGTCGAAGGCTTCCATCGTTCCGCCGGCTGAAAGCTGTGCGATCTCGAAGCTTCCTTTGCCGAACGGTGTCAGGATGCTGGCATCGCCGCCATTCTCGGCACTCATGGACTTGATGTGGGCAATATGCTCGCGCGTATGGAAGCGCGCGATCTCGTCCTCGGTCGCGTAACGCGGCTTGATCTGGACCAATTGCTCATAGAGCCCGGAGACTTCCAGCAGATTGCGGAAGCGCCGCTTTGTCTCGGGATTTTCGGCATGTTCGCCCGGTTGCACCGTGAGGCTGGGCGGAAAGATCTGCGCCCAGTTCCAGGTGTTGTGCCACATGTAGAGTTCGTGCCAGACAAAACCTGTCGCCATCGTCGTCCCCTCATCATCTGATCAGCAGCGGAAAGGCTATGCCATGTCGTAGGTTAGGTCGAGTGCCCTTGCTGACTTGTCGGCTATGCAGCCCGTGAGGCTCAGCCAAGGCTGCCAAGATCATCATCAGTTCGCACTTGAAATGCCGCGGCCGCCCACAATCGTATTCACGATGTTGGGTTTCGAGGCAGTGTAGACGATGCGGGCCAGGATGTCCTCATGCGGCAGATCATCGCCCATGAGCCGTATGGTCCCGGCCCGGGTTGCCGTATCGACCACGATGGCATCGAAATGCCGGCCAGGTGCAAAGGTGCCCGTCTCGATGTCGAGTGCCGCGGCCCCGCCAGCGGTTGCGAGGTGGAAGGCCGTTTGCCAGTCGACACGAGAGCCGGGTTTATGGCGGTTTGCTGCAGCCATGTCTGGATCAACACCGTCCTCAAGCATGCGGGAAGAAGCCACGCACATACGCATGTTGTCGAAGAGTGACGCGCTGGGGCCGCCAGAAATATCGGTGCCCAGCCCGACATGCACCCGCTTTTCCAATGCGGCCCTCAAGGGAAACACGGCATTGGAGAAATACGCATTCGAGAGCGGACAGTGCGCGACACCCGAACCCCGCTCATGCAACAGGTCCATGTCATCGCCCGAGATGAAATTCGAATGCGCCAGCACCGTGCGGCGCGTGAGCAACCCGAAAGAGTCGAGGCTTGCCGCATCGGTGCAGCCGTGCCGTGCGAGAACATACCCATGTTCCCAGTCACTCTCCGAGCAATGCGTCTGCACATGGCAGCCCGTCTCGCGCGCAAGATCTCCCAACCCCTTCAGGGCAGCGTCAGTGCAACTTGGGATAAAGCGCGGCGTGATGACAGGCTTCACACGGCCATCCATGTTTTCGGGATGCGTGCGAACGTATTCGATGAGCGAACGTGTCTCCGCGATGGCAGTCTCAGCTGAAGCGTCCCGATAATAATCTGGGCAAGCCCACGGATCGTCCATCACCACCTTGCCAACCAGCGCGCGGAGCCCCTTGGCAATGGCGAGGTCGGCAAGCAGACGCGTCGCTTCCTGATGGACAGTGGCGAACATCAGCGCCGTCGTCGTGCCGTTCGCGGCGAGGTCATCGATCAGCGCGCTGTAGGATTGCCGGGCGAAGTCGAGGTCGGCATAGCGCGCCTCGAGCGGGAACGTGTACTTGTGCAGCCACACTTCCAGCGGCGCATCGAGCGCCACGCCAAGCTGCGGATATTGCGGGGCATGGATGTGCAGATCGACAAGGCCGGGAAGCACATATGAGCCGTTGGCGATCTCGATCAGCGTATGGCTGGCCGCCGCGTCCCTGCACAGGGCCCCATGGCGAGGGTCATCGGCGCGAACCACATCTGCAATCCGCCCATCGCCGCCAACGGTGACGAGCGCATCGCCAAGCGTCTCGAACTCTCCGCAGCGCGGCGCGTGGAAGAACGTGCCACGAATGGTCTTGCCGCGGACATCCATCTGTCGCTCCATCACAAGTGATCACGCCGGACCGCTCAGGTCCGGCGTGATCGAAACGTCGTTTGCACTTACTGCGGAATGCGCGTCTCGACGCCCTTCACCAGCCAGTTGATCGAGGCCATGTCGCCATCGGCGATGGCAACGCCGGCCGCCAGCTTCTCGGTGCCATCCTGGTCCATCACGGGCCCCGTCAAAGGATGGAACGTGCCCGCCGTGATCGCCGCGATCGCGTCGTCCGTCACCTTCTTCTGCTCAGGTGTCAGGTCGGGCGTAAGAGATGCCGCATGCACGGCGCCGTCCTTCATGCCGCCCCAATAGGACGTTCCCTTGAAGCTGCCCGCCAGGACCTGTGCCGCGACGTCGATGAAATGCGGGCTCCAGTCGATGCCCATGCCCATGAGATACTTCTTGGGCGCGTATTTCTTCATGTCGGAGGACGTGCTGATCGAATAGACGCCAAGCTCCTCCGCCAGCGCCACCACTTCCGGCGTGTCCTGGTAGAGCGAGAACAGCACGTCTGCCTTCGCCGCGACGAGCGAGCGCGCCGCTTCCTGGCTCTTGTTCGGGTCGAACCATGAATTGAGCCACACGATCTTGACCGTGATTTCCGGATTGGTCTTCTGCGCGCCAAGCGTGAAGGCGTTGATGATGCCGATCACTTCCGGGATCGGATAGGCGGCGACAACGCCAAGGATGTTCGACGTCGTGACATAACCTGCCGCAAGACCGGCGATATAGGATGTCTCGTAGTTGCGGGTCTGGAAGTTGCCGAAATTGGCGTCGAGCTTGTAGCCGCTGGCATTGATGATAGCCACGTCAGGATATTGCTTGGCCAGCTTCAACCCGTCGTTCATGTAGCCGAACGAGCCGATCATCAGCAGCTTCGCGCCGTCGGCGATCATCTGGTTCATGGTGCGGGCGGCGTCCGGGCCCTCCGGAATATTCTCGGCGGTGACGGCCTCGACCTTGTCGCCAAACTTCTCGACGATCTTCTTGCGGCCTTCATCGAGTTCATGCGCCCAGCCTACATCGCCTACAGGCGAGGGATAGATGAAGCCCATCTTCACCTTGCCCTCGGCGCGAGCAGCGTTAGCGGTGGCTGCAAGCGCCACGGCCGAAGCGGTCAAGGCCAGAAGTTCTCTGCGTGTCGTCATCTCTGCCATTCCTCCTGATGGATTAGCTTTCGTTTCTGTAGGTCTGCCCCAGCGCCATCGGCCGGCTCAGCCGCAAGCGGTACTGATCGCGGGAAATAAACGCCAGAAGCAGGATGGTCACAAGATAGGGCGAGGCGGAAAGCAGTTGCGATGGCAATTTGACGCCATGGCTCTGCAGCGATAGCTCAAGCAGCGAGATGCCTCCGAAGAGATAGGCGCCGAGCGCCACGCGGAACGGCAGCCACGAGCCGAAGACCACCAGCGCCACCGCGATCCACCCACGCCCCGAAATGAGGCCTTCCGCCCAGAGCGCGGTATAGGCCGTCGAGAGATAGGCCCCGCCGATGCCCGCCATGAAGCCTCCGAACCCAATGGCCCCGCAGCGCACAAGGCGCACGGGGATTCCATTCGAGGCCGCGGCCTGCGGGTTTTCTCCCACCGCGCGGATCATGCGGCCAAGCTGCGTGCGCTTCAGCACATAGGCGACGATGAAGATCATGGCGCAGGCGAGATAGACCATCACGTCATGATGGAAGAGAATAGGCCCCACGAGAACAACATCCGAGAGCCCCGGAATGTCGAGCTTCGGAATCTTCTCGATGGTGTTGCCCTCGAAGGGCTTGCCGATGAAGGCCGAGATGCCCAGCCCGAGGATGCCCACCGCCAGCCCAGCCGCCACCTGGTTGGCATAGAACACCAGCACAAGCGCTGCGAAGACCATGGAAAGCAGCCCCGCTGCAAGGCCGCCCCCAATGAAACCCAGCGCGTGTGAGCCCGAAAGCGTGGCGATGCCGAAGGCCGCCGCTGCACCCGTCGCCATCATGCCCTCGACCGACAGGTTGAGAACGCCAGCGCGCTCCGACACGGTCTCTCCAAGTGACGCAAAGAGAATGCTGGTGGCTGCCGCCAGCATGCCGCCAATGACGAAGACCAGCGTATCGATCATGCCGCCACCTTTACCGATTTACGCACGATGCGATGCGTGAACAGCAGCGAGGCTGCAAGATAGAACACCAGCAGCATGCCCTGCAAAATGGTGGCCGAGGCATTGGGAACACCCGCCGAGACGACCGCGAAGTCGCCCCCCACGTAGAGCAGCGCCATGAGAAGCGCCGCGAACACGATGCCGATGGGATTGAGCCCGCCCAGGAAGGCCACGATGATGGCGGCATAGCCATAGCCAGGCGACAGGTTCCGCTGCAGCATGCCGAGGGGCCCCGCCACTTCGCCAACGCCCGCGAGCCCCGCACAGGCACCGCCGATCAACAGGCTCAGCCAGATTGCGCGCGCCGAGGAATAACCCGCATAGCGCGCCGCATCGGGCGCCATGCCGCCGACGACGAGGCGGAAGCCGTGAATGGTGCGCGACATGAAGAACCACGCAAGAACCGTCGCCGCGAGCCCGACGAAGATCGACATGTTGGACCGCGTTCCGGGAATGAGCACGTCGAAGAGTGCGGCGCTGCCAAACACGATCGACTGTGGAAAGTTCATGCCCATCGGATCGCGCAATGGGCCGGTGACGAGATAGTAGAGTAGCTGCAGCGCCACGCTCGACAGCATGAAGCTCGTCAGGATTTCGCTCGCCGAGAATCGCACACGGAGGAAGGCCGCAATCCCCGCCCAGGCGGCGCCGGCTGCGGCACCGGCCAGCATCATGGCCGGCAGCAGGAACACCGAATTCGAAGTCTCGAAAATGATGGCGAGCGTGGCACCGGCGATGGCACCGACGATAAGCTGGCCTTCCGCGCCGATGTTCCACACGTTCGCCCGGTAGCCGATGGCAAGCCCTTGCGCGATGAGGATCAGGGGTCCTGCCTTGAGGATGATTTCGCCAATGCCGTTGAGGCTCGAGAGCGGCTGGATGAAGAACGAGTGGACGACTGCGGCGGGGGACTTGCCGATGAGCGAGAGGAGCAGCGTGCCGCAGATGAGCGTGAGCACCACGGCAATGAGCGGCACCACGATGGGAGCACTTCGGGAGCGCTCGGTGCGGGGAACCAGCGCGAGGTCAAGCATGGGCCGTCGCCCTCTCTTCGCCAGCGATAAAGCCGGTCATCGCGAGGCCGATGGCATTGCGGTCGAAGGGAGCCCGGTGCCCATCAGAAAGGCGTCCACGGAACATCACATGGATGCGGTCGGTGATTTCAAGCAACTCATCGAGATCATCGGAAACGACGAGAACGGCGGCACCCTTCTTGGCCAGATCGATGAGCTTCTGGCGGATGGCGGCGGTCGCCCCCACATCCACGCCCCATGTCGGCTGCGCCACGATGAGCAGCTTCGGATCAAGGGCCGTCTCGCGCCCCACGATGAACTTCTGCAGGTTGCCGCCAGAAAGGCTGCGCGCCAGCGCATCGGGCCCGCCGCAGCGGACGTCATAGGCGGCGATGATCGCGGAGGCGAGGTCCTTCACCTTGCTGAAACTGACCAGCCCCTTTGGCGCAAAGCTGCGGGCAGGTGCGGTAAGGAGCGCATTGTCGGCAAGGCTGAGCGAAGGAACGGCACCGCGCCCGAGCCTGTCCTCCGGAACGAAGGCCATGCCCCGCGCGCGCCGTCCACCCGCGCGAAGCGATCCGATCGCCTCGCCGCCGAGGCGTACCGCACCCGCTCCGGATGCACCGAGCCTCGTCTCGCCGGAAATCACCTTCACCAGTTCCGATTGGCCATTGCCGGAGACTCCCGCGATGCCGACGATCTCACCCGGAAACACCTCGAGCGACACATCCCGCAGCGCCACGGCAAAGGGATCGGGCGCTGGAAGATCGAGAGACTCGATCTTCAACGCAGGCGACGTGCCGAAGCCATGGCTGTCGCGCTTCGGCGCTGGAATGGCTGAACCCACCATCAGCCGCGCCAGTTCGCTTTCCGGCGTCACCGTCGGGTCGACGGTGGCGACAACGCGCCCTGCCCGCATGATGGTGGCGGTGTGGCAGAGTTCGCGGATCTCCTGCAGCTTGTGCGAAATGAACACGATGGCGCGGCCATCATCCGCCAGTTTGCGCAATGTCTGGAACAGTTTCGGAATGCCCGAGGGCGGCAGCACCGCCGTCGGCTCGTCCATGATGATGAGTTCGGGGTCTTGCAGCAGGCACCGGATGATCTCGACGCGCTGGCGCTCGCCCACCGACAGGTCATGCACCGGCTGCCCGGGATCGACCACCAGATCGAGCCTCTCGCCGAGATCGCGGATTTTCGCGGACAATTCTTTCAGCGGAAGCGGCAGCGCGAAGGAGATGTTCTCGGCAACCGTCATCGTCTCGAACAATGAAAAGTGTTGAAACACCATGCCGATGCCGAGTGCTCGGGCATGTGCCGGCCCGCGCGGCGCAACGGCTTCGCCCTTCCAGAGCATGGTGCCTGAATCGGGCTGCGTCACGCCGAAGATGATCTTCATCAGCGTCGACTTGCCGGCACCGTTCTCGCCGAGGATCGCGTGGATGTGGCCCTTGCGGAAGGCCACCGACACGCCGTCATTCGCAACGACTGAAGGGTAGGCCTTGGTGATGCCATCCAGCACCAGCAGTCCGTCATTCTGCAATGCCGCATGTTTCGGATGCTGCAACGGCACCGTCATCGCGTTCTGGTCGTCCCCCTAGCGTCTTCTTTTGAAGTGAGCATGTCGCAAAACCAGGTGGACAACAATCCCCTGCCCTTTACTATTCAACAGGATGAACAGGCGGAGTTTGCCTCAGATGACGGGAAAATGTGCAGATCAGGTGGTTCTCGACATGTGGCATGTCGTGGGCGCCGTTGAAGACATGGTCCCGGCCAAGGTGAAGCTCACGCAACTCCTTGGCGAGCCTGTGGCGCTGGCAAGGGACGGCAGCGGAAACATCCATGCCTGGCGCCCCGCCCCCGGCCTCCGCCACGGCCAGCGCTTCGAGCCTGAACTGGCAAGTTCGCCGCTCCCCGTGAAGCTCGCCTTCGGCTATGTATGGACATCACTCGGCACGCCGAAGCCCGATCTCTTCCCGATCCCGGAATATGCGGAACCGGACCGCCGCAACGTCCACTGCGCCACGTTCCAGGTCCATGTCTCTGCTCCACGCGCTGTGGAGAACTTTCTGGACATGGGGCACTTCCCCTTCGTCCACACCAACTATCTCGGCATCGAGGAGAAGCCCGAGGTCAAGGACTACACGGTGGAAATTTCAGCCGAGCGCGACGAGGTGCTGGCGACGAAGTGCAAGTTCTTCCAGCCCATGGCGGCACTCTCGGCCACTGGCGGCATGGAGGTCGAATACATCTACCGCGTGCCTCACCCCTATTGCGCCATTCTCTACAAGTCCTGCCCCGCCGACGAGACACGGCTCGATGTCATCACCATCTTCCTGCAGCCGCTCGACGAGGAACATGTGGCCGCCAATCTCCTGATGTCGATCGTCGACCATGACAGCACCGACACCGCCATCAAGGCCTTCCAGCAGAAGATCTTCGGTCAGGACAAGCCGATCCTCGAGAACCAGATCCCCAAGCGCCTGCCGCTCGACCCGCGTGCCGAGATGCCGGTGCGTGCCGACAAGTCTTCGATTTCCTATCGCCGCTGGCTGACCGGGAAGGGCATCACCTACGGCACCATTCCCGCCGCCGACGCCACCGCCGCATGAGTCTTGCCTCCGCTATGACCGACGCCTCGCTTGAAACACGCTGGTTCCCCATCGCTGCCAGCCATGATCTGCCGCTTCGCCACGTCTATCACGCACAACTGCTCGGACAGGAGTTTGCCGTGTGGCGGGCCGACGATGGTTTCGTCAACGTGTGGGAGAACCGCTGCCTGCATCGCGGCGTGCGCCTGTCGCTCGGGCACAATCTGGGCGACCAGTTGAAGTGCCAGTATCACGGCTGGCTCTATTCCAATCGCACCTCGAATTGCACCTATATCCCGGCTCACCCTGAGAACGCGCCTGCCCGCCTCATCTGCAACCAGGTGTATCCGTCGGTCGAGCGCCATGGCTTGATATGGTCGTCCGTGAACGGAACAGATGCGCCACAATCCCTGGCAGCAGGTGATGTGGCGGAAGGTGTTGTCCTCCGCAGCATTCCGGTGAGCGAGCCCGCGGATACTGTTGTTGAAGCCCTGTCCACGCAAGGAGATGTCCCGCTGAAGCGCGTCGCGGATTTCGAACTTGCGGGCAATGGTGTTTCGGTCTTCGTGCAGCCGGTGGATGAAGGCCGCGCGATCATCAGGGGGACGGCCTCTCTGGCGGGCGAAGACAAGATCTCCTTTCTACGGTTTCACAACGACTGGATGACGAGGCTTCGCGACAGGCTCGAAGCGAAGGCCGGAGCCGCCGCATGATCACGCTCTATGACTACGAACTCTCCGGCAATTGCTACAAGGTCCGCCTGCTGCTCTCCATGCTGGGCGTGCCCTATACCTCGCATCTCGTCGATTTCTATCCGGGCCGTGAACACAAGAGCGACTGGTTCCTGAAGCTCAATCCGCTGGGCCAGATCCCTGTCATCGACGATGAAGGTTATGTGCTGCGGGACGCGCAGGCGATCCTCGTCTATCTCGCAGCGAAATTTGACGGCACCGGAAAGTGGTATCCGAAAGACGATGCGGGAGCCCTTGGCCGCATCGCGCAGTGGCTCTCCTTCGCGGATGCCATTACATCCACCGCTTCTGCGGCACGGCTGCATGACGGCCTGTTCTACCACGATGTGGACATCGCGGCCTGCCGCGCCGGCGCGCATCGCCAGTTTCGCATTCTGGACGAACACCTGTGGTTCGCCGAACAGGATGGGCAGGACTGGATCTGCTCGACGGGACACCCGACGATCGCCGACATCGCCTGCTTTCCATACATCATGTTGAGCGAGGAAGGCGGCATCTCGCGGCAGGATTATCCGGCCATCCGCCGCTGGTGCGACCGCTTCCGCCGCATTCGCGGCTTCAACGTCATGCCCGGCGTATTCCCCGCCAGCCCGGCGCGCTGATTGCCGGGCGCTTGTGCCGGAACACGGCGCCTCCCATATCAACGCCGGAACAGACACTGTTGATCGTGACCAAGGAGGCAATGATGAGATTTCCGAGGCTGACTCTGACCGCTGCGGCCATCACGTTTTTCGCGCTCCCGGCCGAACTCGCCTGGAGCCGGTCCGCCGCCGATCAGGCCCTCTATGAGAAAGCTGTCAGGGCCTGCAACGGCCCGCAGTATCCGAATGGTGCCCGGCCCATCATCAACTACTCCGGTGGCTGGTTCCGCTGCCAGGAACCGCGCGCGAGCCATCGATAGCGCCTTCATGCGGCCTTGCAGCACTGAACTCCGGAACTTAGGCCTGCGGAATGAGGCCTTGGGGGACCTCCCCCATGACCATCAGCTGGGCCAGAAACCCGGTGAGCGTGACCGCCGGGACGACCAGTGGCAGTCGTTCGGACGGAAAGTTCCCGGCGCCCGCAACGCAGGTGAGGCGCAGATCCGGCAGGTCGTGGACGGGATGCCAGGAGCCCGCATCGAATTCCACCTGGCCGCCGTCGAGGGCGTTGAACAGAAGCGAGATGTTGCAGCAATGCACGCTGCTGCCAGGCGCGAGGTCTTCGCCACGGCCAGGGCCGAAGCGGCGCAGCCGGCGGATGGAACTGATGTCCTGCATTGTCCAGCCCACGGCGGGCGAAAGCTCAAGGCCGAAGATGGGCAAGCAGAGAAACGGCTCATGGGCCACATGTGCTGACTTGTTGTGAAGCGATATCCGCACCGAGAAGGTGCCGCTGTTGCTGTCGATGGCGTGGCGGTCATAGGTGATGGAAACCGACGGCTGCAGAGTGTCGCTGTGCGCCTGGGCGGGACACTGGCTGGACGACAGCAGAACCGTGGCGGCCCGCTGGCCGCCTGCCATCAACGGACGGACATGCATTCCGCTGCGCGTTCCGCCATGGGCTTCCGCGCGGTGCAGGTTCAGGTCGATGGCGTTCATGGCTGTCATGTCTGCTCCTGACTGCACCATAGCGGTTGAGCTTCACTGGCCTGTTAAGAAGCACGGTTGCAGAACACCTCCCGCTCGCCATGAAATTGCGGGGTGCAGGGTAAGAATGCATTTGGGATTGGGGCGGCCTTGATCCGGCATTCCGGCCTTGCCTGATCCCGGCTTGTCTCCTAACAAGCCATCTCTCACCAACAGGATGGCATCAATGGCAAAGCGCATCGTCTTCACGGGTGGCTCGGGCAAGGCAGGCAAGCATGTCGTGCCCTGGCTCAAGGCCAAGGGTTACGAGATCCTCAACGTCGACCTGAAGCCGCTCGACTGTCCGGGTGTCAACACGCTCATCACCGACGTCACGGATTCAGGTCAGGTCTTCAACGCGCTGTCCATGCATTTCGGCTTCGAAGGCTATGACAAGGGCCAGGTGCCCGGTCCGCTCGACGCTGTCGTTCACTTTGCCGCCGTGCCGCGCGTGCTGATCAACCCGGACAACACCACGTTCGCGGTCAACACCATTTCTACCTACAACGTCATCGAAGCGGCAATGAAGCTGGGCATCCGCAAGGTCATCATCGCATCCAGCGAGACGACCTATGGCGTGTGCTTTGCAGAAGGTGACAAGGACTACCATCACTTCCCGCTGGACGAAGACTACGACAGCGACCCGATGGACTCGTACGGTCTCTCCAAAGTCCTGAACGAGAAGACGGCGCGCGCCTTCGCCATGCGCTACGGCGCCGACATCTATGCGCTCCGCATCGGCAACGTTATCGAACCCCACGAGTATTCCATGTTCAAGGGCTTTCTCGATAAGCCGATGACACGCAAGCGCAATGCCTGGAGCTATATCGACGCCCGCGACCTAGGGCAGATCTGCCATCTCTGCATCGAGAAGGACGGCTTGGGCTTCCAGGTCTTCAACGCGGTGAACGACACCATCACGACGAAGGAACCGACCGCCGAGTTCCTGAAGAAATACGTGCCCCATATCCCGCTGAAGCGCGAGATGAAGGGCAACGAGGCTCCACTCTCGAACCGGAAAATTCGTGAAGTGCTCGGCTTCAAGGAAGAACACGACTGGCGGAAGTACGTCTGAGCAGGTCTTGAGGGTCATGCCGCTTCCCTTCACGCCCTTGATCGAAACCCTGCCCTCCTCCGTGCCCTTCGTGGGCCCGGAGGCACTTGAACGCCGGACCGGCACGATGTTCCGTGTACGGATCGGCGCCAACGAGAGCGTATTCGGGCCGTCGCCGAAAGTGGTGACGGCCATGCAGCAGGCGGCAGCGGAGGTCTGGCAATATTGCGACCCAGAGAACCACGATCTGAAGGCGGCACTGGCAAAGCATCTTGGCGTCGGCCCCGAAAACGTCATGGTGGGAGAGGGCATCGACGGGCTCTTCGGATATGCCGTGCGCCTGTTTGTGGAGCCGGGCGTGACGGTTGCCACCTCGCTCGGTGCCTACCCCACGTTCAATTTCCATGTGCAGGGTTTCGGCGGCAGGCTCGTCACCATGCCTTACGTGAACGACCGCGAAGACCCTCAGTCGTTGCTCGATCTCGCCACGCGGGAGAAGGCGCGGCTCATTTATTTCGCCAACCCTGACAACCCGATGGGAAGCTGGTGGCCGGCAGCGTCGGTCGGGGATTTCATCGCACGATTGCCTGAAGGCGCGCTGCTGATGCTGGACGAGGCCTACGGCGAATTTTCACCCGAAGGCACCTTGCCGCCGCTGGATGTTTCAAATCCGAACGTGCTGCGCTTTCGCACCTTTTCGAAGGCCTATGGCATGGCCGGGATGCGGCTCGGCTATTGCGTGGGCCATGCCAGCCTCATCACCGCCTTCGACAAGATCCGCAATCATTTCGGTGTCACCCGCATGGGCCAGGCCGCAGGTGTCGCCGCGCTGGAAGATCAGACTCACCTGCGGAACGTGGTCACGAAGGTCGCCGCAGCCCGCGACGAGATTTCGGGAATTGCCCGCGGCAATGGCCTTGTCCCGCTTGCCTCCGCCGCCAACTTCGTCACCATCGACTGCGGCCGCGATGGCGCCTATGCGAAACGCGTGCTGGATGCGCTGGTGGCGGCAGGCGTCTTCGTCCGCATGCCCGGCGTGGCTCCGCTGAATCGCTGCATCCGCGTGACGGCGGGAACAGCGGCGGATCTGGCGATCTTCGCGGACGAATTGCCGAAGGCCTTGAAGGCGGCGGGGTGACAGGGATTACGCCGCTTCGAGTCCGTACTTGGCGGCAAGCTGCTGTTTCAACCGGATGAGCCTGGGTTCGTCCGGCAACTGCGCCAGAAGCGATTGCCACGACAGCCGCCGCAAGAGGTTCGGCTGTTTCAGGGCCTGATGAACCGACGTCCATTGCCAGTGGCCAGTGCCGTCTTCCGCCATCGCCGGATTCCGGGCGTCGTAGACTGTCAGCACATGACCCGCCGCCATGTTGAGGACGCCATCTTCCCCAACACAGACGGCCAGCAGGTTCCGCACCAGCTGGTAGGTCGATGACAGCGGACACGGGCGATGTTCCATGTCCGCGGGCCAGCCCAGCAACGCGTCGAGATGCTGCCAGTATGTGATGCCGGCCTCGGTCAGCGAGCAATTTGTCTGCCGGCCGCGCTGGCGGGAATAGGTGCCGTCGCAAAAACCATGTTCGTGGTTGTTGTCCCTCGGCCTGAGCTTCGGGCGCGAGCACTGACCGAAATCTGTCTCCGCGAACTTGCATTCGACAGCGACGCGGAGTGCACCTCCGAGCCAAACATCGATTGAAGTGGGCCTCGGTTCCTTCAGCGTCGAGATCGTTTTCTCGAGTTCGAGTGGCGTGCCGTCCACGAGCGCTCCAAAGGCCGGCTGCCCATCTTCGGCGGTTATGCCAGCAAGGCAAGATACCTGTCCGCTGATGGCGATGGTGCCGAACACCGACTGCGCCAGCGCTTGCGAACTCTGCATGCTGCGAAACCATTGGTGCCGCAGGCCAGCCGGAACGAGTTCGATGAACTGCTGGCGTTGCGCCGGATCGAGGAGCGGCGGAATGAGAAGATTTTCGTCCGCATGATCGGCGACGAAGACCACAGGGCCAGACTTGGGCCTCTCCTCGAACATGTGGTCCATGTTCGGGTAGAGCTCTTCGCGATAGGACGCGAAGGCGCGTTGCAGTGTGCGCGCATATTTTGCCGCCAGTCCCAGACTTTTGTTCGGTGCCGCCATTGCCGCCTCCCATGAATGTTGGGCGAGCAATAGACCGAAGCAGGTTCAAGCGGTCATAATTATTGAAACGAAAACGGCGCCCGCCCCCTGAGACGGAGACGGGCGCCAGATGTCTTGAGGCTTACTTCGCTGCGAGCTTGGCCGCGATGGTCGCGACATGCTTGCCCTGGTACTTGGCACCGTCGAGTTCGTGCTGGGCCGGCTGGCGGCTGCCGTCGCCCGCGGTCACCGTCGAGGCGCCATAGGGCGAACCACCACGGATTTCATCGACGCCCATCTGGCCCTGATAGGTATAGGGAAGGCCGACGACGACCATGCCGTGGTGCATCATCGTGGGGATGAAGCCGAGGATGGTCGATTCCTGACCGCCGTGCTGCGTGGCGGAAGACGTCATGGCAGAGCCCACCTTGCCGGCCAGTGCCTGCTTGGCCCACAACCCGCCGGTCTGGTCGATGAAGTTCCGCATCTGCGCGGCCATGGTGCCGTAACGCGTACCACAGGCGAAGATGATGGCATCGTAGTCGGCAAGTTCTTCCGGCTTGGCGATCGGCGCCTTCTGGTCCATCTTGTACCATGCGGCCTTCGCGACTTCCTCGGGCACCAGTTCCGGAACGCGCTTCACCTCGACTTCGGCCCCGGCTTCGCGGGCACCTTCGGCGGCGGCATAGGACATCTGCTCCATGTGGCCCCAGGCGGAGTAGTAGAGAACGAGAACTTTCGTCATGGTCTTTCCTTCAGTTTGGATGTTGTGAGAGGGTGATGGGATTGGGCCCAACGGTTGGCACCGGCAGCATTCTGTCGTTCTGCCAGCGAAATCCCGGTCATTAGTGTAACGATTGTCGTTACGGATATAATCAAGACCGTCACCCGGTGCAAGCCTCTTTCACTACGGAATGCGCAAAACCGTGGATGAGTGCCGCCAAGCCTTGAAATTGGCGCCTCCTTTCCGCAAAACACTCTCCGAAGCCTGAAGGAGAAAAAGCCATGGCCGGGACAGATCTGCCCAAGACGCTCGTCGTGGTCGACCACCCCCTGGTGCTCCACAAACTTACCCTCATGCGCGACAAAAACACGCCTTCCGCCGTGTTCCGCCAGCTCCTGCGCGAGATCAGCCTGCTGCTGGCCTATGAAGTGGCCCGCGACCTGCCGATGACGACGCAGCAGATCGAAACCCCGGTCGCGGCAATGGAAGCGCCCATCCTCAAGGGCAAGAAGCTGGTGATCGTGTCGATCCTGCGCGCCGGGAACGGCCTGCTCGAAGGCATGCTCGACCTGATGCCGTCGGCTCGCATCGGCCACATCGGCCTCTACCGCGACCCCAAGACGCTGCAGCCGGTCGAATACTACTTCAAGGTCCCGTCGGACATCGACGAGCGCCCCGTGATCGTGGTCGATCCCATGCTCGCCACCGGCAACTCCGTCTCCTATGCCATCACCAAGCTCAAGGAAAAGGGCGCGAAGGACATCCGCCTCGTCTGCCTGCTCTCGGCGCCTGAAGGCATCAGGCGCGTGGCGGCGGAACACCCCGACGTGCCGATCTATACGGCCGCCGTCGACAGCCACCTGAACGACCACGGCTACATCGTTCCCGGCCTAGGCGATGCGGGCGACCGCATGTTCGGCACCAAATAAGTCGAATTACATCAGCCGTTAACCATATCAGCAAGCGCCGTTAACCGCTCACCAATCACAAACCTTTTCACCCCTATCGTCTTCCCATCGGATTGAATTGGGACGGATGATGACACAGCAGGCCGCAAGCATCGCCGGAACGCCGCGCAACTCGCTCAGTCTGCGGGCGGCAAACGGAGCCCGGCCCCGTCTGCTTCTGGCCGAGGACTGTGATCCGGTTCGCATCGTGACGGCCGCCATGCTGAAGGGCATGGGTTGCGACGTCGATGCCGTCGTACATGGCGAACAAGCCGTGCACTGCGCCGCTGAAAAGAGCTTTGACGTCATCGTGCTCGACATCGAAATGCCGATCATGGACGGCATTACCGCGGCCCGGTCCATCCGCAGGATGGGCGGGCTGGCGAGTGGAACGCCGCTCATGGCGTTGTCAGCCTTCCTGGCGGATTCGGTCCGCACCGGCCATTGGCGCGACACCTTCGACATCGCCCTTCCCAAGCCCGCCAACCGCAACGAATTGCATGAAGCCGTAAAGGCCGCGCTTCACTGGCAGCAGGACAAGGTCCAGGCACCCGAACCGCACCCGCAAGTGATCGATGAAGACCATCTTCTGTTGCTGCGCACGGGGATTACCGAACCGATCTGGCAGCAACTGGCCGAAAACGCCTGCCGCGACATCGAAGTCTGCGCCAACCAGCTTGAACATGTGCGGTCGGGCCAGCAGGACGGCGCAATTCTTCTCTTTGCCACCAAGCTCGCCAACATGGGCCGGACCTTCGCCGCGCCGCGCCTGACCTGGTCGGCCCAGAATGTCCGGCACGCCGCCTCCGAGCAGGACCGGCACGCGGCACTGGAAACGCTCCTCGCCGCCGCGCGCGACACCGTCCTTGGGCTGCGCGGCTGATACATTCAATCTGAAAAGGCAAGGGCTGGGCTGAAAAGGCAAAGGGCGGGAAAACCCCGCCCTCTGTGCCGTCTTTCACCGTTTGCGGCGTCAGCGCGCCGGCTTCTGGTTCAGTTCCGTCTCGAGCGATTTCATCATGTGAAGGAACTCGTTGAGCTCCGGGCTGAGCACCACCTTGCGCTTCGCCGGTTGCACTTGCTTTGTGTCCTGAGACTGGGCCATGTCTTCCACCTTGGTCATGTTTATCATTGTAAGCGATTGAACTTAAAGACACCCTAAGCCAGATCCCCTGAACCGGCCCGGAATGTCGCGTTCATCCTCCATTCATGCGAATTGCATCGTTACATGGTCCCGGCTTGCGGCAGAGGATGGGCGCGATCCGGGCATGATTGCGGCATGATGAACACTGCGTTTACGCTGTGGCGCATTCGACACAGAATTGTGATGGAATAGGTGACAGATGCTCGCGTAAACTGTTTGGGGATATTCCCGGATAACATCTCAAATCAAAACGGAGGTAGCAGGTCTATGGTGGCCAAGGGTTTTGTAAGGATTGTAGCAGCAGGCGCGATGGCGCTTGGATTTGCGTCAGCGGCGATGGCGGAGATGGGTCCGATCGAATCGCGCCAAGCCTGCATGAAGGCCAATGGCAAGATGATGGGAGTTATGGTTCCCATGATGAAGGGCGAGAAGCCATTCGACAAGGCCGCGATCGATGCGGCGATGGCCGACGAGGCAGCCGCGTGCGGCGGCTGGGCCGGATGGTGGGGCGAAGACACCAAGGCTGGTGGCGCGGTCGAGACCTATGCCAAGGATGAAATCTGGACCGACAAGGCTGGCTTTGAAGCGGCCGGCATGGCATATGGGAAGGCCAACGAGGCTGTGAAGGCCGCTGCTGACGAAGCGTCCTTCAAGGCCGCATTCCCGGCTCTCGGCGCGTCCTGCCAGGGCTGCCACGAGAAGTTCCGCCGTCCGAAGGGCTAAGTCCTGAAACTCTTCTCCAAACGCACATTATCGGTCCTGGCGCTGCTCGCGGCGCTGGGACTGTCCGCTGGCTGGGTTCTCAGCACGCCAAAGCCGTTGACGGCCGCCGATATCCCGCAGCACACCGCCGATCTTGCCAATGGCGAGAAGCTCTACAACATCGCAGGCTGCCGCTCCTGCCACTTGCCCGGCGCCGACCTGAAGGACGTCGACCCCGGCCTGCCCGCAGGCGGAGCATCGCTAAAGACTCCTGTCGGCACGTTTTACCCACCAAACCTGACGCCGGACGCCGAAACCGGCATCGGCAAGATGACCGACCTCGAATTCGTCAACATCGTGCAGCGCGGCATCTCGCCCGATGGCCAGAACCTCATTCCGGCGCTGCCCTACACGTCCTACGCCCACATGAAGGTGGAGGACGTTCTCGACATCAAGGCCTATCTCGCCACACTCACTCCCGTGACATCGCCCGCGCGCGAGGCCGGTATTCCAGCAGCCTTTCTCGTTCGCCGCGGCGTGGGCCTGTGGAAGTGGGTCGGTCTCGATACCACGCCCTGGCAGCCCGATCCTGCCCAGTCCGAATCCTGGAATCGTGGCTCCTATCTGGTGAACGGTCCCGGACATTGCGCCGAGTGCCACACGCCGCGCAACTTCGCCATGGTGCTCGAGACGTCGCTTGCCTTCCAGGGCGGGCCGCATCCTGAAGGCGATGGCAAGGTGCCGAGCCTACGCGGCGTCATCGAACGCGGCCGCTACAAGGATGCCGCCGACATCGCTTCGGCCCTCCAGTACGGAGAGATCATGGGCTACGACAAGGTCTCATCCGGCGGCATGGGCAAGGTGCAACAGAACATCTCGAAACTGCCCGAAGCCGACATCAAGGCCATCGGCGAATACATCGCCAGCCTCAAGTAGGCGACAGCCCCGCATCCTGAAGCCAGTGCGAGAGGGCCGCCGCCGTCTCGTCGGGATATTCGAGCGTCGGAAAATGCCCACAGTCGCTCAGTTCCACGTAACGGCCCCTCGGCATCGATGCTGATATCCTGAGTCCATCGGCGGCAGGGGAGAACTGGTCGTGAACGCCCCACAGCATGAGCGCCGGGCATGAAATCTCGTGCAGCCGGGGCCACAGGTCGGCCCGCTTGGCCAAGCAATCGGACTGCCGTGTCATCACACCCGGGCCAACCGTCTCGCACATGTCGATGAAGGCCTGGCGCGTGGCGGGTCCATTGGGACCGGGCAGATGCGCAATCATCTCGCCCATTTCTACTGCAACCTGTGCCGCCTCCCCCGCCCGAAGCCGTTCCGAACGCCTCAGGCCGGCGGCAATATCCGCCACCGGACCTGGACCAGACCCGATGACCACAAGACCCTTCACCCGTTCGGGCGCGGCGAGTGTCGTCTCGAGTGCCACCCGGCCTCCGAAGGAGGTGCCGAGGATCACGAAGTGCTCAGGTGCCTGCGCCAGCACCTGTTCGACGCAGGCCGCAAAGCTATCTCCATCCGCAATGATCGTCGAGGACAGTACATTGGACGGGAGAAGCGGCACGATGGCGGCGTAGAGCCGCTCGTCGCAGCCGAAGGCGGGAATCATCACGAGATTTGTCATGGCCCCTATCCTGCACCGTCATGGCTGCGCAGAAAAGCCCAACAATGGCATTGCCGTTGCAGCACCCCCGTTGCATAGAGGCCACCGGAACAACTCGCAGGAAAGCGGCAGCCCATGAAATCCCTCGACAAGAAGCTGAAGACCATCGCGGCAGGCAAGTACAAGCCCGCCGACTTCATCCTCGCCGATGCCAAGGACCCGGAATATGCTTTCGGCGTGCGCGGCACGGGCGCTGTCGACTATCTCGACCAGTCCGGCCCGCACCGCTCCATCCCGCAGTTTCGCGACACGATCCGCGCCATCGTCAAACAAAAGCAGATGGACATCATGCTGGCCTCCGTCTCGAACATCGAGGCACTGGCCGCCGAGGGCCTGTTCGACAAGTCAGCCGTGACGCCCGCCGTCCGCGCCAACGACACGACCGACATCTGGCTGCCACGCGGAGCCAACTTCTCGAAGGAGCCGTCGCGTCCGTGGCGCACCGCCAACCTGTCGCATGTGCGCAAGTTCTGCGATCTCGGCCTCTACTCGGTCACCTTCAACAACATTCTCGACCGCGACTATGCGAGCGTCGAAGCCTACCGCGAATTCCGCGAGGATGCGGTGAAGAACAAGTTCCGCCACTTCCTCGAAGTGTTCAACCCCAACGCGCCGCAGAACCTCGATCCCGAGATGATGCCGTTCTTCGTCAATGACATGATCGTCCGTGTGCTGACGGGAACGACGCGCGCCGAGCGGCCCTTGTTCCTCAAGATGCCCTTCAACGGCCGCCGCGCCATGGAGGAACTCGCGAGCCATGACCCGGCTCTCGTCATCGGCATTCTCGGCGGTTCCGCCGGAACCACCCGCGATTGTTTCGAACTGCTGTCGCAAGGCGAGAAGTCCGGTGCCCGCGTCGCCCTCTTCGGACGCAAGATCAACCTGGCCGAAAGCCCGCTCGATCTCGTGGCCCTGTTCCGCCCCGTGCTGGAAAGCGCGATCAAGCCGGACGAAGCCGTTCGCGCCTATCACGCAACGCTCGCCAAGAAGAACCTGAAGCCCAAGCGCAAGCTCGAAGACGACATGAAGATCACCGAAGCCGTTCTCGAAGGCTACGGAAAGTGACACGTAGCGGGATCGTCCTTGCCGGGATCGCGGTCCTCGACATCGTCCACATCATCGACCACTGGCCGGCTGAAGAAAAACTCGCCTTCATCGACCGCACTGAACACGCGGCCGGCGGCCCGCCTCACAATGCGGGTGCGGGGCTCCTGAAACTGGGAGCCCCCTTCCCCGTAACCTTCCTGGCGACGGCTGGTGGCGATGCCTATGGCGAGGCCATGCTGGCGAGCGCCCGAAGCTATGGCCTCGATACGTCGCGCGTGTCGATCGTTCCCGGCGTGGTGACGAGCCACACGCATGTGATGTCCTGCGCCGATACCGGGCGGCGCACCTTCTTCGCGCAACTGGGCGTCAACAACCACATGACGGTGGAACACCTGCTGCCGCCCGCCGACAGCAACGCCAAGCTCTACTACCTCGGCAGCCCCGGCGTGGCGCGCGGCCTCGACGAGAGCGACGGGTGGCGGACGCTGCTGCGGGCCGCACGCGAACGCGGCATGAAGACATGCCTTGAACTTTGTCCGGTTCCGGCTGACGTTCTTCGGAAGTTCGTTCCGCCCTGCCTGCCGCTTTGCGATGTCTTCGTGGTCAATGACTACGAGGCGGGCAGCATCACCGGCATCGAAGTCGCCAGAGGTTCCCAACTCGACTGGTCAGCCGCCGAAGCGGCATGCCGCAAGCTGCTCGACATGGGCGTCTGCGAACTTGCGGGCGTGCACCATCCGGACGGCGCTGTCGCCGTCAGGCGCAATGGCGAAGTGGTGAAGAGGCCCTCGGTGAGGGTCGAGCAGCGGGAAATCGCAGGCTCGGTCGGCGCGGGCGATGCCTTCTATGCCGGCGTTCTCTTCGGCATTCACGAGGATTGGCCGCTGGAAAAATGCCTCGACCTCGGCAATGCCGCAGCCGCAACCTCGCTTCGTTCGCCAACCACCTCGGCCTCCATTCGTCCGTGGACGGAGTGTCTGGCCTTTGCCCAGCAAAGAGGTCTCCGCTCCTTTTCAGGCTGATTGGAATTTGGAATGCAGGAGAGCGGCCAGCCAGCTTCGGCGGCCGCTCATCCGCGCAGCTCAGCCCTTCGGCATGATCGGCGGCACGATCACGATGTAAGGCGTCTTCGGCTCCTGTCCCGGCGGCACATATTCGGGCACGGCTTCGCCCGGTTCGCCCAGCGATACAATGTACTGGTAGAGCGAACGGACGTCGCTCTCGTCCATGGCGTGAACATTGAAGAAGGGCATAGGGGGCTTTGCCTGGAATGTCTTCGCGTAGTTGACCCAGGCGTCCTCACTCCCCTTGTCCTTGGCAATGAGGCGCAGGTTGGAAGGGTATGTGGTGCCCCAAGGGCCTTGCCACCCAAGGCCGGTGCCTTTCAGCGCAGCGGCGGGGTCGATCTTGCCTCCTGATTCATTGTAGCCCGCAGTGTGGCAATCATGGCACCCGGCAAAGATCGAAACCTGTTCGCCGCGCATTACGGAAACCTCTGCCGCCGACGCCGTTCCGGCCATGGCCACAAGCCCGGTGAGCAGGATTGTTCCAGTCATCGTGTATTTCATATCCGTTCTCCCATGCAGTTGAGGTGTGTCACTCCATGCTCCCTGTCGCCTCACGAAGTTGTGACACAAAGCGCAGAGTGCCATGAAATCCGGTCATGGCGGAGAGCCGTTCTAGGCATGCAGTAAGCAATCCACTTATCAACACAACTACCGCGATCCTTCCTGAACAAAATCCATTTCTGGAGACCACGATGCACAAGATCATTCTTGCGGCGGCAGCGTCGCTTTGCCTGACGGCGGCAACCGCTTCAGCGGCGAACATTGTCGAGACTGCCAAGTCGGCAGGCAGCTTCGGCACGCTTCTCGCTGCCGCTCAAGCAGCCGGCCTTGCCGATGCGCTCGCCACGGGAGAAAACCTCACCGTTTTCGCACCGACCGACGAAGCCTTCGCCAAGCTCCCAGCGGGCACGGTTGAGAACCTTCTGAAGCCGGAGAACAAGGATCAACTTGTGGCCGTGCTGACCTATCATGTCCTGCCACGCAAGCTCGCCTCGAACCAGATGCTTGCCGGTCCCTTCCACGTCCGCACACTGAAGGGCTCGGGTGACCGAACGCTGGCCATCACCAAGAATGCAAGCGGTGTGACCGTCGACAACGCCACGGTCGTGAAAGCCGACATCATGACGGACAACGGCATCATTCACGTCATCGACACGGTGATGTTGCCGAGCAGGTAATCCATCACATGCCGGATTGATGGGCGCGGCGGAGATCGCCGCGCCCGTGTCGATCAGGCTTCAAACAGAAATCCACCGTGAACCCAACCGGAAAAATCCATTTGTCCGCTCGAGTTGAGAACGGTCACAAAGCGCCAATTGCCATTCGCTTCTTGCACCACGACTTTTGTCCCGTCGGGCAGCGGATCCGGCCTTACCGCGGCATGTTCCATCCCGGGGCCGGAGCGGATATTGAGCCCGCTCGGAGAACGGACGATCATCAGGTTGTCATCCGACTGCGAGCGTCCGAAAACCTTGGCCTTGAACGAGGACATCGTCCATGCAGGTCCCGGGTCGGATTTTCGGCCAGGAGAAATATCATCGTGGCCTACAATTTCATCAATTCCGTAGGCCTTGCAGATGGCCGCCGCCGCATCGATCGAGGATTCGATCTGAGCCTCGGTGTAGATCTCCCATCCGCCGTTTGGCACGCCGAACTTGTGGCGCGCCTCGATGACCTTCCCCGCGTCGACAGGTTGGCCCGTCCATGACACCCAGCCGGACCCTGTCTTTTTGAGCGGACCCCAGTTCTCGATCTCTATCCCGATCGAGAACTTGTTCAACCCGATGAACTTCTTGCCGGTCTTGTCGGTCCAGCGGCTGTCTCCAGCGTGAAATGCAACTTCATCGAACGGCACGCACTGGCTGACCGATCCATCGCGCCGGATGACCAGATGTGCCGATACCTTGGCGGCCGGTTTGGAGAAATAGGCGGCAATGTCGGATCCGGGGCCCGATGCCGTGTAATGAATGACCAGGAACCGGGGATCGAGTTTTCCCCCGACGTTGGGCGACTGCACGAAATTCACTGCTGAGGAATCGTTCATCAGCTTGTGAGCCTTGATCTTGAACGCCATTGGCAGAGTCCTTTCTCATCATGAAAGGTTACGTTACCAGACGGAATGACCTTAGGGAATGCCTCAACGTCAGTGTCGGGAGGTCTGCCTCCTTGCGAGTTGCGCGCGGCCTGACGCTCGCTGAACTCCACAGAAAGCTCAAATTCGGATTTCGCAAAAAGGAGAGCGCGGAAGTTCCCTCCCGCGCCCTGAAATCATTCCGTATGCGGAGCGATTATTCGCCCTGCGGTGCCTCTTCCTCGGCAGGCGCTTCCGACTGCTTCTTGGAAATGTCCTCGCCAGTGGCCTGATCGACCTGCTTCATCGACAGGCGCACCTTGCCGCGGTTGTCGAAGCCGAGGAGCTTCACCTTGACGGCATCGCCCTCGTTGACGACATCCGACACCTTGTTGACGCGCTTCGATGCGAGTTCCGAAACATGCACAAGGCCGTCGCGGGCGCCGAAGAAGTTCACGAAGGCGCCGAAGTCGACAACCTTCACGACCTTGCCGTCATAGATCTCGCCCACTTCCGGCTCCATGACGATGGACTTGATCCACTTGAGCGCCGCCTCGATGGCGGTGCCCGAGGAAGAGGCCACCTTGATGGTGCCGTCGTCCTGGATGTCGATCTTGGCGCCGGTCTTTTCAACGATCTCGCGGATGACCTTGCCGCCGGTGCCGATCACTTCGCGGATCTTGTCGGTGGGGATCTTGATCGTCTCGATGCGCGGCGCATGCTCGCCCAGCGAGGCACGTGCACCCGTGAGGGCATCCGCCATCTTGCTCAGGATATGCAGGCGGCCATCCTTGGCCTGCCACAGCGCGGTCGTCATGATCTCTTCCGTGATGCCGGTGATCTTGATGTCCATCTGCAGCGCGGTGATGCCGGCTTCCGTGCCAGCCACCTTGAAGTCCATGTCGCCCAGGTGATCTTCATCGCCGAGGATGTCGGAGAGCACCGCGAAGCGCTCGCCTTCCTTGATGAGGCCCAGGGCGATGCCGGCGCAAGGCGCCTTCAGCGGAACGCCCGCATCCATCAGCGACAGCGAGGTGCCGCAAACCGTTGCCATCGAGGACGAGCCGTTGGACTCGGTGATCTCGGACACGACGCGGACCGTGTAGGGGAACTGGTCCGTGGTCGGAAGAAGCGGATGGATGGCGCGCCAGGCGAGCTTGCCGTGGCCGATTTCGCGGCGGCCCGTGGCGCCCATGCGGCCCACTTCACCGACCGAGAAGGGCGGGAAGTTGTAGTGCAGCATGAATGTGCCCTTGCTCGTGCCGTCGAGCGAGTCGATGTACTGCTCGTCCTCGCCGGTGCCGAGCGTGGTGACGACCAGCGCCTGCGTTTCGCCGCGCGTGAAGAGCGCCGAACCGTGGGTGCGCGGCAGCACGGATGCTTCCGAGATGACCTGGCGGACCGTCTTGGTGTCGCGGCCGTCGATGCGGTGACCCGTATCGAGGATCGAGTTGCGGACAACGTCCTTCTCGAGATGCTTGAAGGCTTCGCCCACCTTGTTGGCGGGCACGGCGTCCGGCTTGTCGGCGCCGGTCAGTTCCGCCATCACCTTGTCCTTCGCCTTGGCGAGGGCTTCGTGGCGGGCTTCCTTCGTCGTGATGGCATAGGCCGCGCGGACATCCGCCTCGGCAATCGCCGTCACCTTCTGGTACAGCGCCTCGTTGTCGGGCGGGGTGAAGTCACGGGGTTCACGCGAGGAACGCTCGGCAAGGCGGATGATCGCCTCGATCACCGGCTGGAAGCCGCGATGGCCGAACATGACGGCGCCAAGCATGATCTCTTCCGAGAGTTCCTTGGCTTCCGACTCGACCATCAGCACTGCATCCTGCGTGCCGGCGACGACGAGGTCGAGATCCGAGAGCTTCTGCTGTTCGATCGTGGGGTTGAGGATGTACTCGCCGTTGATGTAGCCAACGCGCGCCGCACCGACCGGGCCCATGAAGGGAATGCCGGAGAGGGTAAGGGCGGCTGAGGACGCGACGAGGGCGAGAATGTCGGTATCGTTCTCGAGGTCGTAGGACAGAACCGTGGCGATGACCTGAGTCTCGTTGCGGAAGCCCTCGACGAAGAGCGGGCGGATCGGGCGGTCGATGAGGCGCGAGATCAGCGTCTCGCGCTCGGTCGGGCGGCCTTCGCGCTTGAAATAACCACCGGGGATCTTGCCGGCGGCATAGGTCTTTTCCTGGTAGTTGACGGTCAGCGGGAAGAAGTCGATCCCCGGCTTTTCGTTGCGCGCGGCAACGGCGGTGGCGAGAACGGTGGTTTCACCCAGCGAGGCGAACACGGCGCCATCGGCCTGACGGGCAACGCGTCCCGTTTCGAGGCGCAGCGTCTGCCCGCCCCACGAAATTTCTTCGACGTCGATATTGAACATGTGATTTTCCTTGTCTAGCCCTTCGCCGCCGCTTGATAAACGTGCACCACCACTGTGGACGGCATCCCCGTTGGGCCAGTCTTGAGCCCGGCCCTATTGCCTGACTCTGAGATTGGGGGGACGCGGGCGGCTACTCGGTGTTCCGCCCGCTCGTACTTGCTTCGTGAAATTCGCCTTAGCGGCGGATCTCGAGGCGCTTGATCAGGGTCTGATAGCGCGCGTCGTCGATACGCTTGAGATAATCAAGTAGCGAACGGCGCTTGCTTACCATCGTCAAAAGCCCACGGCGGGAATGGTTATCCTTCTTGTGGGTCTTGAAATGGTCGGTGAGGTAGGTGATGCGTTCGGTGAGGATCGCAACCTGCACTTCGGGCGAACCGGTATCACCCGGCTTCGTGGCAAACTCTTTCACGAGCGCAACCTTGCGCTCAGCAGTCATGGTCATGTTCGGCCATCTCCAGTTAAGGGTTCAAAGGATGAACAGACGCTTCGGCTTGAGCGATCCTTGCTCGACTGCGCCGATGCCGACGGGCTTTCCCCCGCAGGTCACCAGAACCGCCTCATGAGCGATGGGAGCATTCGCGCCTCTGAGAAGGATAGGTTGTCCCTGCCTCAGGCGTTGGGCCTGCATCTCATCAATGGCCAGTGCCGGGATGCCGTCCAGCACGGTCTCGATAGGCTGCAAAGCCCCATTCATGGCGTTTCCGCCGGGGGCCTTATGGCTGAGTTCCTCAAGGTTTTCCAGTGAAATCATGTGCGCTTCGGTAAACGGCCCCACCGCGATCCGGCGCAGCATGGTGACGTGGCCTAGACAGCCAAGCGCCCGGCCCATGTCGCGGGCGAGGGAACGGATATAGGTCCCCTTCCCGCAGGTCACCTCGAACGTGGCATGATCGGGATCGGGAATGTCCGTGAGGCGCAGGTCTTCGATGGTGACCGGGCGCTCGGCCAGTTCCACCGCCTCTCCAGCGCGCGCCAGGTCATACGCCCTCTCGCCATCGACCTTGATGGCGGAGAATGCCGGCGGACGTTGCTGGATGACGCCTGTGAATTGCAGAAGTATCGACTCGATCTGTTCTTTGGTCGGCCGGGTATCGGACTTGGCCGAGACTTCGCCTTCAAGATCGTCGGTCGTAGTTTCCGCCCCCCAGGCCGCCGTAAACCGGTAGATCTTGCGGCCATCCATGGCATTGGAAACAGTCTTCGTCGCCTCGCCCAGCGCAATCGGCAAAAGACCGGACGCCAGCGGATCGAGCGTGCCACCGTGGCCAGCTTTTTCCGCATTGAACAGCCAGCGGATCTTGCCCACGGCCTGCGTGGACGTCATGCCATAAGGCTTGTCGAACACAACCCAGCCATGCACCTTGTTCTTCTGGCGTTTTGTCATTCCCGCCTTCCCCTTCTCCCGCCGCAGGTGGGAGAAGGTGGACGCGCCCCGCG
>NZ_JBGSOZ010000014.1:0-2380 GCF_041738905.1 Aestuariivirga sp. | reverse complement strand
CGAAGTCCTCGCAGCACAGACCGGATTCAGACGGCTGCAGGCTTTCATCCGGATCGCCACGCAGGAGGACAGTTGCCTTGAGGTGAGCATGCGGCAGGAAGGCACCCAGATTCGCGTGATCTGTGACCAGGCACATTTTTCCCGTCACCCACATGTCTGTCTTGCAGAATGGCTCAACCTGCAGGGCGTTATTTCCATCGTGAGCGACCTTGCCGGACCGGGTTGGTCCCCGCCCGAGTTGACCTTTGTTTCTCGCCAGACCCCGCCCGAAGCTGCATGCGCAGCATACCCGAACACCCGAATACTGGTGGGTCAGGTGCACTCATCCATCCTGATTGACGGCGCGCTTCTCGCACGACCTTGTGGTGGAATGACCACACTGCCCGACATGATCCCCGTGTCGCTTGAGCAGCCGCACGGTCCAAATGGTCATGCTTGGGATTTTGTAAGTGTCCTGCGCATGATCTTGCAGCCCTACCTGAACAGGTCACATCCAGATATTTCCCTTGTCGCGGAGATCGTCGGTATGAGCACACGCACGTTGCAGCGCCGTCTTCACCAAAGCGGCATTTCATATTCCGAAGTCCTGCAGCAAGCACGCTTTGAGATTGCGCGCGGTCTTCTTGACAACAGCAGTGCCAAGATTGTCGACGTGGCGATGACGGCGGGTTATGAAAACCAACAACATTTCGCGCGCGCTTTCCGCCGCTTCACGGGTGTCACACCGACGACGTATCGCCGTACCGCGGCCGAGAATACCTAAGAGCCGATCCACGAACTTGTTGAATCGGATGAATCGGTTGTGGTTCCCTGTCGGGCAGATGATTCGTATGGGAGCAGCCGATGTGGAAGCCCGAACACCGCCTTGCTGCCGACCGCAGCGGACTGCGCTATCCCAGTGATCTGAACGATGCCGAGTGGGCGCTGGTCGCATCCTTCATTCCACCGGCACGACGTGGCGGGCGGCGCCGATCAGTGAATGTGTGCGAGGTTATCAACGCGATCTTCTATGTGCTTTCGACAGGTTGCCAGTGGCAGGCCCTGCCGAAGGATTTGCCTCCGAGGAGCACCGCGCATTTCTATTTCATGCTGTGGAACTGGGACGGAACGCTGGAGCGTATCCACGACACGCTCTATGTGGCGATGCGTGAAGCGGCCGGACGCGAAGCAAGTCCGAGCGTCGCGATCATCGACTCCCAGAGCGCCAGGGCATCTCAAAAAGGCGCTCTTCGATTGATCCGCAGGGGTTTGACGCGGGCAAGAAAGTCACCGGCAGCAAGCGCCACATCCTCGTCGACACGCTCGGCCTCCTGCTCGGGGTGAACGTTTTACAGGCCAACATTCAGGACCGTGATGGCACACATGATCTCCTGCGGCGCGTCCGGCGACGTTTTCCTTTCATCGAAACGATATTCGCCGATGCTGGATATCAAGGACCGAGAATGGCGAAGACCATCGCCGCGACCGGCAAGTGGCGGATCGAGATCGTCAAACGAACCGACTTACATCACTTCATCGTGCTGCCAAAGCGTTGGATCGTGGAAAGAACGTTTGCATGGATCAGCCGAAATCGCCGTCTCACCCGCGACTTCGAACGTCACGCCACAACTGTAGCCGCCTTCGTCCGCCTCGCAATGATCCGTCTCATGCTCAAACGACTGACCCGCTCAACACCTTGCCCATGAATCCAAACTTCTTGGATCGGCTCTAAGAGTCCCGGACCGGAGCAGTCCGGTCTCAGTTGTTCGTTGCTGGGCAAATGTCATTCGGCAGAATCGGCACAGATGCACCACCGTAGTAGTGGCAATATTTGTGCTTGCCTCTCAGTTCTTCGCTCGCCAGTTTTCCAGGAGGATACGTATCCTGAACGTCGACTTGCCCACCGAGGCCCCGATTGGTCACTGGGCATTGATTTGATGGTCCCACAGTTAGCGCCCCACCATCGGAATAGTAGCAGTACTTAAAGAAACCATCGACCCTATCACTGACATACTCCCCGTCCGCCAAAGCCGGAGATATTGGCAGCATAAGGCCAATTGCAATGAGAATACCTCTGTACATGCGGTTCTCCATGAAAACGGAATATCGTGATTGGGCAGCCGAGCAATTGCGTCGGTAACTCGGCTCTACTCTTCTCAAACATTGAACGAAAGACATAACTGCTCCGTATCCCTTCGCTAGCGGCCGCCTGGCATTGATTTCGATGTTGGAGATAGTTGTCTGAAGAGTGGCGCGATGATCGTGGGGGATGTCCCGCTCAATGTAGAAAATTGGAGTGAGGTTGGCGTTGCTCTCCTCGAGCCGTAGGCTCGGGGTGTTCAATCCTGAATGGAGAGCAACACCATGAAGAAAGCTACCACGTCTATCGAGGCGCTTGCCA
>NZ_JBGSOZ010000010.1:0-21013 GCF_041738905.1 Aestuariivirga sp. | reverse complement strand
CCAGCGCCAGACGCAGGTCTTGGACTTGCCTGTGGCGGCCATGATCGATGTTGTTCCGGCTCCATCGGCGCTCAAAAGAACGATACGACAGCGCCAGACATGCTTCTGCCGCGAGGACGGGTGCGAAATGACCGCCTCAAGCCGACATCGATCGTCGCGTGAGACCGTGAAAGATATTCCTGTGCGCATCAGTATGACTCGCACAGAGAAAGCCCGAACGGAATCCCAATTCGGACTCCTGCGTCCCGCTCAATCCACTAGCGAGGCGTTGCAGAGCGATGGCTCCTGCTAACGGGGCCCGAGAGTGGCTCTAATGATGTGGGGGCGACGTGATTGCTTATCGAACGCCAGCCCAATTCAAAACTCTGCTAGGGTCTTCGAGCTACATCCAAACTGGCTGCTATCGGGCGCAGAGAGCGTTCCCAGGACTCGAAAACATTCTGGATGAGTATCTTTCATGCGCAGTTACATAACGGCGGCCGACTATGCTTGATGGCAGCGTCCGCAGAACCGTTGACCGCCTCAAGGTAAACTGCCATCTCATTGAGGGCTCCACCGAGGCTCATGTTTGGCCCGATAGTTTCGAGGGGCCAGTAGAGGATATTTCGATCTTCAGGATCGTGTCGTCGCGCAAATCGCCGGTATGATTGAGCCCTCCATGCGACGTGCGAAAATCGATCGGTCGCGCCGCAAGCGGCCCGGCAGCGTTGATGCTTGTGATCGCTGCCCCACGTTCATGCGAACAGGACGGATAAGCTCACGTCCGCACTGTGGCAGGGGAATTTGCCAGAGTAGATCCGACGTGCTATGCGGTGTAGCTGGTGTAGTGGATGCATTCAGCTACATCCCCATAAGCACCTGAAGGTCCACGCCTGACTTGGCCGGCACGAGCGCTTCGTCATCGAACACGATGCAAAGCCGAAACCCTTCACCTGGAATGCAGACCCTGACAAGATCATCGCCGCTGTCAAGCGTGGGCACCAAGCATTAGATCCGTCCACCAGCGCTGTGAAGTCATCACGCTATTTGATTGTGCCCGCTTGCCAATTTGGCTCAGCCATAGCGAAAGTTGAAAAGGCAGCATATCCGCTCAGCACTTCCCTCAACATCGACTTCATCTCGCCATTTCAGCGCACAATACTCTCATAATTCACTTTCGGAAGCCGCCTTCTGCGCTGCACGAGCAAGAAATCTCTCGTTCATCTTCTTCCTCGCTTCATCAGTTCCATCATGAAAGGTGCCGAACCAGCGGTCCAGGGGAAGCACACCGTCTCCTCCATAATTGCACTCGAAGTATTTGTGGTGAAGATAGTGGAAGAAATCGCCCGTCTTCACGCCAACGCCATCAGTGAACACAACACACTCAAAGCCTGAATGGCTGGGCGCCGGCGTCAGCGCGGCGTGGTGCAGGTGGAACAGGGCGTGAATGGGGTGAGATGGGATGATCCAGTGGATCATGATGCCGGACCAATACCAGAGATTTTCCACCGGATGCATCGACAGCCCCGAAAACGGACCGACATTGACATTGTTATGATGCACATAGTGAATCCACCTGTAGATGGGACCCCAGTGGCTGATGCGATGAACGGTGTAGTAGTGGATGTCCCTGATCAAGGGCACGAGGCACATCAGCACCACGAAATAGACGGGGTGTTCCTCGATCGAAACATACGGGATGTAACCATTGGCATACATCCACATGGTGAGCACTTCGTAGGCCGACCAAACCGGTACCGCGCCGCATACTGTCCAGAACACATTGTCCAGCGTCTGATCGCGGAACAGGAACAACCGGTTGTTGCGGGCAAGCCAGCGGGACGAGTGCTTCCAGTCCGTGCCCTGGGCCTGCTTGACATAGAACCAGACGTGCCAGATCCCTGTCCACAGCATGATCAGGACAAGATTGCGCAGCGTGATGAATGCGATCCAGCCGGGCGCGAAGGTCTTCATCGTCTCCAGTGACGGCGTCAGATAGAGCCATGTGAGCGCCGGGACGGCCATGTAGAACAGGCCCCAGGGCAGGAAGAAGCCGGGATATCCGAATACCCACTTCAGGAAGGCCAGAGGGCGTGGCGGCCACTCGAGGATCGGAGCATATCGAAGGGGATCGGGAGGCGTCCAGTCACCCCTCTTGTCTCGCTTGCCGTCGAATCTCGTTTCCATCGCGGAACCCCCATTCAACCCATCGCCACGCGCCCAGATGCAGATTGCTGCGGCCGATGAAATTCGTAAGCGAAACTGAATCGCGGGGCAAGACCGGTTTCCAGCATGGCCCACCTGCCGTCCTGTCCGATTGCCTTGCAAATGACAGAGGGGCAGTATGATCGCGACATATGGCACGCAGAACACAGAAGCGAAAAGCGGGAGGAAACATTCATGGATAAGAAGCTCAGGTGGGGCGTGCTCGGCGGCATGTCGTGGATTGCCCGCGACGCCATCATGCCGGGGATCCGGAAATCGCGAAATGGCCAGATCGTTGCGACGGCAAGCCGTGATCCGGCGGAAGCACGCCGCCGTCATGGTGAGGAAGCCGGCGTCAGGATCATGGGATATGAGGAGTTGCTCTCGGATCCTGGCGTCGATGCAATTTACATCCCGCTACCGAACTCGATGCACCTCGAATGGGCGATGAAAGCGGCAGAGGCACGCAAGCCTGTGCTGTGTGAAAAGCCGTTGGGGCTCAATGCCGCGGAAGTGACGGCCATGTTCGCGGCATTCGAACGTGCCGGGGTTCCTCTCATGGAAAGCTTCATGTACCGCTTCCACCCTCAGCATGCTCGTGTCCGCGAAATCATCGATTCAGGTGTCATCGGTGAGGTTCTTGAGGTTCGCGCGCATCTCTCCAACAACATGATGAGTCCGCCGGATCCCAAAAACGTTCGCTTTATCCCTGAACTGGGCGGCGGCGTTCTCCTCGACATGGGCTGCTATGTTGTCAGCGCCTCCCGCATGATCATGCAGGCCGAGCCTATGTCCATCCGGGGCTGGCAGAAGATGGATAGCCGCTTTGGTGTCGATGTTGCCGATGGCGCGGTTCTCGAATTCCCAGTCGGACGGATGGGAGTGGTGAGCTGCTCCTTCGAGACGACAGGACTTGGACACTACAGCGTCATTGGGCGGCATGGCATGATCGAGGTTCCACGCGCACTCGTGCTGGGCCTCGGCAGCTTCGCGCCGGAAGCACTGATTGTCACGGTTGACAAGAATGGCCGACGGACGGAAGAGCTGATGCCGGCGAACGATCATTACCAATTGATCGTCGAAGCGTTCGGAGATGCCGTCTTGAACGGAACGCCAATGCCGCTCTCGCCGCAGGAGTCCATCAACAACGCCAGGGTTCTCGATGCATGGGCGCTGTCCATTCGCGAGGGCGGTGACGTGAAGATTGCCCCCTGAGCAATCGTGCAATCATCCCTTCGCTTTCGCTGTCAGTGCGAAAGCGGAGCGCAATCGGGGCAACTGGCTGTCGATCAAGACACCAGCCAAAATAACTGCGCCCATCACGGCAAAATTGAGCGAGCTGGGAATGCCAAGCAAGTTCACAAGATTCTGCAGCACTTGCAGCAGCACGGCTCCCAGAATGACACCGATGATAGAGCCCTCCCCGCCTCGCAATGAAAATCCCCCCAGCACGGCGGCAGCGATGGCATAAAGTTCATAAAAGTTGCCATGTGATGATGGTGAGATCGAACGGGTATACATGGCAAAGAATATTGCCGAGATGGCTGTCAGCAGTCCGCAGATTGCGTAAGCGGAAATTACAACCGCATCAGTGTTGACACCTGAGTAGCGCGCAGCTTCCTCATTCTTTCCGACTGCATAGAGGTAGCGACCGAAGACCGACCTGTGGAGCACGATCCACATGACGATGCCGATCACCACGAGCGCGAAAAACGAATGGGGCACACCCATTGAACGGCCGACGGTCAGCCATTCGACGGCTGGAAAAGATTGACCAAAACCGAAACCGGCCGTCGCATCTGCAGTGTATGAACGTGCGACGCCTCGGTAGATGAGAAGTCCGCACAGTGTGGCGATGAATGGCTGGATCTTCAATTTGACGATCAGCAAGCCATGCACCAGGCCAAATACCACGCCGAGCGCCGGTATCAGCAGGAGGACAAGCGGCCATGGCAGACCAAGGTTCGCCAGCAGATCAACAAACAGAACGCCGAGCAAGGCGATCAATGACCCCACTGACAGATCGATACCACCTGTGATGATGACGATGGCCTGCCCTATGGCGAAGATACCGAATAGTCCAATGAGATTCGCCGTATTGGCCAGATTGATCGGTGACAGAAACAGTGGGTTGATGGCGGCTACTGTCGCTCCTACCACGAGAATCAGCACCAATAGGCCGACATCCTTCTTATAGGCATTCATCAAATGTCGTCCTTTCTTCCCTGCCGGCCAACGGCGAGTTTCAATACATTCTGCTCCGAGAACTGATGGCGTTCGAGAATACCGCTGATGCGGCCTTCGTGCATCACTGCGATGCGGTCGCTGACGCCTAGGACCTCTTCCATATCGCTGGAGATCAGCAGCACGGCAGCACCGCCATCGGACGCCGCTCGCAGCTTGTCGTAGATATCGTGGCGGGCGCCGACATCGACGCCGCGCGTCGGCTCATCACAGATCAATACCCGGGGCTTACGCGGCAGCCATTTCGCCAGAACGACCTTCTGCTGGTTTCCACCGGAGAGCTCGTTCAGCCTTGCGTCCGGGCCACTCGCATGAATATCGAAGGATGCAATCTGCACGCTGGCATAGTCACGGAGAGCGTGTGCCTTGATCATGGCATGTTTTGAGAACGACTTCCAGTTTGCCAGACCGATGTTTTCAATAATGGTTTCATTCAACAATAGACCGGATTGCTTGCGGTCCTCGGGAACCAACGCGACTCCTTGAGTCATCGCCTGCCTCGGCGAGGTAATCTGCACGGAAACGCCATTTATCAGGATTTCACCCGACAGGATCGGATCGACGCCGAAAATAGCTCGGGCCGTTTCGCTGCGGCCGGCCCCGATCAATCCTGCCAACCCGAGGATCTCGCCTTTCCGGACGGTAAGACTGACTTTCGCATCGGGGTAGGCGGAGGTGCGCAGATGGCGGATTTCGAGGCCCGCCTCGCCAGTTGCATGACTCGGCGGCGCGTAGAGATTCTGCAACGACCTTCCAATCATGAGATCGATCATCGCCGGTGCCGAGATCTCGGATGGGCCCAGGGTGCCAGCCAGTTTTCCATCACGCAGCACGATTACGCGATCTGCGATCTCGACAATCTCGTTCAGGCGGTGGGTGATGAAGATGACGCTGACGCCGTCCCGCCGGAGTTCGCGGACGATTTCAAGAAGCCGCTTGGATTCGCTTAACGTCAGGCTCGATGTCGGCTCGTCCATGATGACGATGCGGGCGTTGAGAGAAAGCGCCCTCGCAATTTCAAGAAGCTGGCGCTGGGCGATCGACAGATTGCCGACGAGGGTTGATGGCGAGAAATCTGCCCGGAGCCTTTCCAGAAGCGGTTGGACGATCCGATGGCTTTCGGCCCGATCTACAAAAAACTTGCCAGGGCCTTTGCGCGGTTCACGCCCAATCAGTATGTTCGCCGCCACATCCAGGTTGCCGAAGGAATTCAACTCCTGATGCACGAAAGCGATGCCGGCTCCCATGGATTGCCGAGGTGAAGCGAAAATAGTTTTCTTGCCATCGATCGAGAGCGATCCACTGCTTGGCTGGTGAACCCCGCCGAGGATCTTCATGAGGGTGGATTTGCCGGCGCCATTTTCGCCGAGCAAGCCGACAACTTCACCATGCGCGACGTGGAGCGAAACGTTCTCCAGCGCCGAGACCGGACCAAAGCGTTTGCTGATGCCGTCAAGTTCCAGGAATGCAGAGGCCATACATGAAGCCTAGCTTAGCCAGTTGGCCAATACAGTCGCAGAATGAAGCGGCTGGCGCCAGGGAGCAACGCCAGCCACAACGCAATGACCCTACTTGCCGAGTGCCGCTTTGAGGTCCGCTTCGAACTGATCGACATTCGACTTGTCGAGCACCTTGGTGGGAACGATGATCAGCTTGTTCTCCGGAATGCCGGACTTGTCGCCTTCAAGGTACTTGGCCATGAGCTTCATGCCCTGATAGCCCCATTCGAACGGCTGCTGAACCACGGTGCCCGCGAAGCTGCCTTCGCGCACCGCGCCCAAGGTGATGGGATCTTCGTCAAAGGCGATGACCGTGATCTGGCCCAGCTTGCCGGCTGCCTGGAGGGCTTCATAGATCTTGGGCGGATTGTAGGAGTAGAACCCAACCATGCAGTTGATGTCCGGGTTGGCAGCCAGCACATCGTCAACATTGCTGCGGGCACGGGCAAAGTCGACATCGTCGCCACGTGTATCGACGAGTTCGATACCCTTTCCTTCGACAGCCTGCTTAAACCCGGCGATCCGCTCCTTGGCATTATCGGCATCCAGGAAGCCAACAAAGCCCATGCATTTGCCGCCGCTTGGCAGCGCCTTGAGGGCAATCTCCCCGGCTTGAACGCCAGCGTCGGTGTTCGAGGAGCCGAGATAGGCAATACGGTTGCTTGCAGGGGCGTCGCTGTCGGTCGTGAACAACGGAACTTGTGCGGCAATCCTGTTGAATGCGTCAATCGAGGTCTTGGGATCAACCGACGAGATCATGATGGCATCGGTGCCGGCGGCTACAAGATCGTCCATGAGAGCATTCTGAAGTGCTGCCGTGCCCTGAGCCGGATACTTGAACTGCAGCTCATAGTTCGGAAGCTCGGCTTGAGCCTTCTTCACCCCGGCTTCGGCAAGCTTCCAGAAGTCTGAGGCCGCATTGACGATGAACGCCAGCTGTTTCTTCTCTTGAGTCAGTGCAGGTGAAGCGGAAAGCACAAGACAGGCAGCTATGGCTGAAATCGTTCGCAGTTTCATGGAGGTCCTCCCAGAGGTGAATTGTCGTTGTTATGAGGGCTGCACTCGCCGGAACCGCCCCCTTGCCATGCTAGTGATCATTAGTAATATTAGTCAAGAAGTTTTGAAAGGCGTCTATCATTTTTTGATGACACCATTTGTCGGGAAAAAAGGTGATAGGGAGTGCTGCTATTGGAGAGGTCAAGGCCATCGTACATGGATCAATTTGCCGCCTCCGCAGTCAGTACGCCGATCCTTACTGGAGTTTTTGATGAACAAGCCCCGCAGACCGACCATGATGGATGTGGCGGCGAAATCAGGTGTCTCGCAGACGACGGTTTCCCTCGTACTCAACGGCATCGCCGAGGACCGCGTCTCAGGAGAGACCATTCGCCGCGTTCGCGAGGCGGCCAATGCACTGGGCTACGTTCACCGCTTTCGTGACGCTACCGCCAGGACGGAAAGGGATCGGCCGATCATCGGGCTGATCGTCGACGAACTTTCGACAGATCCATGGATGGCGCTGGCTCTCGAAGGTGCGCGTGATGAGTCGATCAGCCGGGGCGTCGAAATCGTGACAGTCGTCACCAATGGCAATGCCGAGGCAGAAGTTGCGGCGGAGCGGACCTTGTCGAAGCACAACCCGGTCGGGCTGATCTATGGCGCCATCCAGACCCGCCTTGTCACGCCGCCAGCGCCGTTGCTGCAGAGGCCAATTGTTTTGTTGAATTGTTATCTGGCAAAACCGGACGTTCCCTCGGTGGTCCCGGGAGAAGTCGTTGGCGGACGTGCGGCCACTCGGCATCTGATTGACGAGGGGCACCGCCGGATTGCCATCATCCAGGGCGAATCATGGATGGATGCATCGCAGGATCGTCTCAAGGGCTACCGGCAGGCGCTTGCCGCCGCCGACATCGCGTTTGACGAAGTGCTCGTCAGGCCCGGCAATTGGGAACCCTCGGCCGGATATGATCAGACCATCGAACTGATGAAGCTTCCGCTGCCCCCTACAGCAATTTTCTGCAGCAACGACATGATGGCACTGGGCTGCTACGAGGCCCTCCGATTTCTGAGCCTCAGGGTTCCGGACGATGTGAGCGTCGTGGGTTATGATGACCGGGAGATTGCGCAGTTCCTGCATCCGCCGTTGAGCACGGTGCTGCTACCGCACTACGAAATGGGCGGGCTTGCCGTGGAACTGCTGCTTGAGCAGATCGGGTCACCGCGCAAATCGTCTCCCCAGCTTAAAGTCGAATGTCCGATGGTTTTGCGCCAATCCGTAACGCGGAATAAAATCCAGACAGAGGGAGCGACACGATGAAGATCCTGATCACGGGGGCAACTGGAAAAGTTGGCCGCCGCCTGATTTTTGAACTGACGTCGACTGGCCGCTTCGATAGCACTTCGCTTCGTGCCCTGTGTCACAGTCGCGAGATCGACGGTATCGAGAGCGTGAAGGGAACGATTGCGGATCGCGAGTGCGTCAGGAAGGCAATGGAGGGCGTGAGCCACGTGGTTCATCTCGCAACCTGCAAGGAAACGCCTGACGACGTGATGGACGTTACGGTGAAAGGTCTGTTCTGGTTGCTGGAGGAATTCCGCCAGTCCAGCACTGCGCAGCAATTCATTCTCATCGGCGGCGATGCCGCGGTCGGTCATTTCTTCTACGATCACGGACGCCCGATCACCGAGAGCACGCCGCACATGGCCTATCCCGGCTGTTATGCGCTGTCGAAGGTGCTTGAAGAAGTCATGATGAGCCAGTTCGTGATCCAGTACGGGATCAACGCCTGTTGCCTCCGCGCGCCGTGGATCATGGAAAGAGATGACTTTAAGTTCACACTCTCGTTTGGCGACGACGTTTTCGGCGGGCCACGCTGGAAGGACATGGTGCCCGCCACCGATGCGGAGCGCTACAGCAGGGATGGGACCGTTCCCCTGCTGCGCGATGCACATGGCCGTCCGCTGAAGCGCAACTTCGTCCATTCGGACGATCTCGTTTCAGCAATCGTCATGGCCCTGGATCACCCGGTCACGCGCGGGCGCACCTACAACATCTGCATGAACGAACCCGTCGACTATGGCGAAGTCGCAGCCTATCTACACAAGACCCGGCATCTCGCGAGTGTGGATATTCCCAGTTCCTACCATTCCAACTGGATGGACAACAGCGCTGCGAAGCAGGATCTTGGCTGGCGGCCGCAAGTCGATCTCAAGGAACTTGTCGAGCGCGCATGGAACTATCAGCGCCCCGGCAACGATCCACGGGTCATCTATTATCCAGGCTAAGCTTTTTGATCGCTACTTATCTGATCGAATCATGTCGGCCGCCTTTTCGGCAATCATGATCACCGGGCTTGCCGTGTTGCCGGAAACGATGCGCGGCATAATCGACGCATCGACCACACGCAATCCGCCCATTCCATGAACCTTCAGGTCCGAACCAACCACAGCCTTGTCATCAGTCCCCATCTTGCAGGTTCCGACCGGATGGAAGATTGTCGTCGCGATATCGCCGGCCTTTGCCAGCAACGCCTCGTCGGTATCGAAGCCGGGGCCGGGCAGCCACTCCTGCGGACGATATTTCTCCAGCGCTTTCGCCTTCATGATCGCTCGCGCCTGACGAATGGAGGTCACTGCAACGCGCCGGTCGCGCTCGGTCGAGAGATAATTGAGCCTGATCTCCGGCTGGGCATAGATATCCGGTGAAGCCGCATGGACATGTCCAACGGAAGTCGGGCGCAAATTGCAGACCGACACGGTGATCGCCGGGAAAGGATGCAACGGTTCACCCAGCCGGTTCGTTGACAGGGGTTGCACATGATACTCGAGATCGGGCGAATCCATTTCCAGCCCCGAACGGGTAAACATGCCGAACTGGCTTGGCGCCATCGACATGGGGCCGGTTCTGTTCAGCAGATATTGGAGCGCAATCGCAGCCTTGCCCCACGGATGGCGCGCCATATCGTTGAGCGTCTTGGCGCCCTGCACCTTGTAGACAGTTCGAATCTGAAGATGATCCTGCAGATTTTCGCCCACGCCTGGTAAATCGTGCACCGGCGCGATGCCAAGATCGCGCAGGCGCCCAGGCTGGCCAATTCCGGACTGCTCGAGAATCTTCGGCGAATTGATAGCTCCCGCCGCCAGCAGCACTTCGCGTGTCGCGCGCGCTTCAGATGCGACGTTGTCTTTCAGCCAGCGGACACCCACAACCCGGCGGCCTTCAGTAATTAAGCCAGCCACATGGGCGTGAGTGATGAGATGAATCTGACTTCGCTTTAGTGCCGGACGCAAGAAGGCCTTGGCCGCGTTCCAGCGCACGCCGCCGGACTGGTTGACCTCGAAGAAGCCTGAGCCTTCGTTGTTGCCATCATTGAAGTCGGCCCGTGGTTCGATACCGAACTCACGTGCGCCCTCCTGCACGGCCTTGAGAATATCCCAGGTCAACCGCTGGCGAGCAACACGCCATTCGCCACTGGCACCATGCATACCGGTCTCGCCACCGTGATGCGCCTCGGACTTCCTGAAGTAGGGCAGCACATCGTCCCAGCTCCAGCCTGCATTGCCGAGTTGCCCCCAGTTGTCATAATCCGCCGCCTGCCCCCGCATGTAAATCATGCCGTTGACGGACGTGCAGCCACCCAGAACCTTGCCGCGCGGATAGACCAGTGAGCGGCCATTCAACCCCGGTTCGCTGGCCGTATTCATCATCCAGTCGGTCCGCGGGTTTCCGATGCAATAGAGATAACCAATGGGAATATGCACCCAGTGGTAATTGTCGCTTCCCCCCGCCTCAAGCAGAAGCACGCGCGTCTTGATATCTGCCGTCAGGCGGTTTGCCAGCACACACCCCGCCGTTCCCGCCCCGATGATGATGAAGTCGTAATTTCCGGTGCCGGTCATCCTAGTGCTCAGCCATCTCTCGCCAGATTGGATCCATCGCTTCCGTGAGCCTGGTCCAGATCGCATAACGGCGATCATAGTGCGCCTGCATCATGGGGTCCGGCTGGAAGCGGGCCCTGGAATGCGTCATGGCGGTAACAGCCGACTCATAGTCATCATAAGATCCGAGCGCCAGTGCTGCACCGATGGCGGCGCCCAAAGCCCCCGTTTCCTGGGCTTCAGCAACTGTTACCTGACGCCCCAGTCCATCAGCGAACATCTGCGGCCAAAGCTCGGAGCGGGCCCCGCCCCCGGACAGAGCTACCCGATCAAAGCTGAGGCCTGCATCGGCCAGCACTTCGACATGCCGGCGGTGCTCGAACATCACGCCTTCGAAAATCGCGCGCAGCAGATGCCCTTCACCATGCCAGCCGGCAATACCAAAGAAGCCGCCGCGCTGGTGAGCACCCATTCGGCCACCATAGAGGAATGGATGGAAAAGCGGATCATCGGAAGCTGGCTTGATGCTCCCAACCGCGGCATTAACAGCTCCGAACGGATCATCGTGGTGGCCGCCACGTTCGATGAACTCTCTGACATACCACTCGAGGTTTGCAGCCGAGGTGGCCGAATTATCCATGTTCAGGAAGCGACCGTGGCCGAACTTCGACACCATGAAGATGCGTTGGTCGATTGCCGGTTCTGGCGCAAACACCTGGTTGATCGACCAGCTGCCGACGACAATCGACGCCTCTCCATGCCGCACAGTGCCCGACCCGAGTGCGGATGACACCACATCGAAGTAACCGCCGATCACCGGGGTTCCTTCGCAAAGCCCCGTAAGCCGGGCGGCCTCCGCCGTCACATGTCCTGCAATTGCCGCGGGCTCGATGGCCGGAGGCAAGAGCGGCATGGCATCCTCCAGCCCGTAGAGCGCCAGAAGAATTTCGTCATACTGGGCTTCTGGCAGGCGCATGAGCCCGGCACCCGTCATGTCGGAAATCTCAGTGACGCGGACGCCCGTCAATTGCCAGGTCAATACATCCTTGGCAAACAGCAGCGTGCCTGCCCTCGCATAGACATCCGGCATGTGGCGCTTCAGCCAGGCAAGGAGAACAGGCGTCTGCGCTGGCCACGGCCGCTGCAGGGAGATCGCGTGGATGCGGGCGCCATTGGCTGCATCGAGTTCTTGAGACAGTGCGGCCCCGCGGGAATCGATCGACTGGATTCCCACCAGCGCTGTTCCCGATTGATCGAGTAAATAAAGCCCGTTCCCATGGCCCGCGCAGCCCACTGCCCTGATGTCGGCGGTGGCGATGCCCGCAGCCTGAAGACAGCCGTGAATTGCGGCCCTCGCATTCTGCCAGAGTTCCGATACCGAGCGTTCCACCATGCCGGCTGCCGGTTTGTGGGTGGCGCCATCAAGCGCATGAAATCCCACCTGACGGCCGGCGGTGTCGAACAGGACGGCCTTTATTACCGTATTCCCGGCATCGAGGCCCAGCAGATAGCTAACCACGGTTGTAGACTTGCCATGCGGCTTCGCCATCAGCGCCGTCGTGGATCATGGACATCAGCGCCCGCACGACGGCTCCGGGGTTTGCGTGCTGGTAGATGTTGCGGCCATAGACCATGCCTTTCGCACCATGGGCCATCAGGGCGGCGGATTTCATCAGCACGGTCTTCAGGTCTTCCTTCCCACCGCCGCGCACCAGTACGGGCACACGCGCTGCCTCGACGACGCGGTGAAAATCTTCCGGATTCGCGGTCGGATCGGCCTTGATGATGTCAGCGCCCATCTCGGCCGCCAGACGTACCAGTGTCACGATCTTGTCCGCGTCACCGTCGACCTGGTAACCGCCGCGGATTTCATTCGAAAGCATGACGAGCGGCTCGATCATCAACGGCATGCCGTAGCGGTGACAGTCGGCGCGAACGCGGCTGATGTTTTCGACGCACTGGCGGAACATTTCGGGCTCGTCCGGCAGCATGAAGAGGTTGACGACCACGCAGGCCGCATCCATTTCCAGCGCACCGATGATCGGCTCGTCCGCATTCTGCAGCATGGACCACATCGTACGGTGCCGGGTGGCGTTATAGGGGTTTCCCATGTCGAGCCGCATGACGAGCGCAGGCTTGTCCTTCTCCGGCCGCGATTGCAGCAGGTCTGCCTGCCCATAGGCCATCTGGATCGCGTCAGGCTTCGCCCTGATCAGTGAATCGACGACGCGCGGCATGTCCTCCAAGCCCACCATGAAGGAAGGCTCGTTGCAAACGCCATGGTCGATGGCGACATCAAGGCACCCTCCGTTGGTGAACAAGCGATTCATGCGCGCCTTCGGGCTGATCTTCATCGTCTACTCCCTTGAGTTTTTCGGGCTTCACCCCGTGATAGAGAACGAGATCCGAAACGAGGCTTTCGACTTCGCTTTTTATGCGCGCGTTATCCCATCCCAGAACATCGGCCATCACGCGCGCCGTTGCGCTGATAACCTGCCCGTTCAACGCGCCGGTGATCGCCAATGGTTGCCGGCGCTGTAGAACGTCGCCAAGCTTTCGCGCCTTTTCGTGCGTGATCATGAAGCGCACTTCACCTGCCGTGAGTTCGCTTCCGCCAATCGGTTTTGAGTCGTAAGTGACCTCAGCCGCGCGGCTGCCATAGAGCGATGCGCGCCGGTCGTGTATTCTGGGCTGCTCGCCCTTTCCGCCGCCGATCGCCAGATCACGCGTGCTTGCGCGGCGCGGAATGCCGAGTTCAGCCAGTATCAAATCGGCCGTCTGTTCGGCGAAGGCACGGAACGTTGTCCACTTTCCACCCACCATGCAGAACTGCGGCACCGGTCCGTCAAGCCTCCTCGTGAAATGCTCGCGGGAAATGCGCCCGGTAAACTCCACGTCGGCTTCCGGCAAAGGCCGGATTCCGGAATAGCTGTAGACGATATCCCCGGCGGACACAGGCAGGCGGGGAAAGATCAGTTGCAGGGATCTGAGAATGTAGTCACGCTCGTCATCCTCGCAGCGCACCCGTGAGGGACCTTTGACGCGGATATCGGTTGCGCCCGCCAGTACCTTGCCCAGATAGGGAAAAACGATGCAGACGCGCCCATCGGAGTTCTCAAAATAGATCATGTGGCCACGGAGCGCATCCATCAGGGCTGGGTTATCGAGAATCAAATGCGAGCCCTTCGTGCCAGAAACGAGCTTCCCCCTAGCCGTAGCACCGAGACTTTCCACGGTCTCGTCGAGCCAAGCCCCGGTCGCGTTGACGAGTGCCCGCGCTGAAACCGGCAAAACCTCGCCCTTCTCCTCGTCAGTGACGGCAAAGCCGTTTCCGGCCTTCGCAATTGTTGCGTAATTGAGCGCTATCGCCTCATTGTTGTCGGCCTCGGCATCGAGAACCAGTTCGACCGCCAGCCGCTCCGGATGGCTGATCCACGCGTCGTGATAGACAGCGGTGAAGCGCACATCTGGCGAAAGCGCAGGCCAGAGCGCCCGCGCCTCAACGCCCTTGAACACCCGGTGGGGCGGCAGTGCGCGACGGTTGCGCGTCAGGATATCGTAGAGCGAAAGCCCCAGCTTGATGGGTAAGATACCCCGGGGCCGGGGGCGGCCCTTCATGCCTAAGAAGCTCATCGATGCGTTGAGGAGGCCGGAAAACACGGAGTTCACTGGAACGGCTGTTGGCAGCGGAAATACCATATGCGGCGCGTTTTTCAGAAGCGCGTCCCGCTCGAACAAGCTTTCACGCACGAGATTGAACTCGCCGTTCTCCAGATAGCGTAAGCCCCCATGTATCATCCTGGAAGGTGCGGCCGAGCATCCGGAGCAGAAGTCATCGCGCTCGACCAAAAGCACGCGCAGCCCCTGTAGCGCGAGATCGCGGAACGTGCCGATGCCGTTGATTCCACCGCCGACGACAATGACGTCGAATGATCCGTTCTGGCGGATCTTGGCAATGTCATTGGGACGGGGATCAGTCATGTTTCTTCCGATGGCAGCCTTCTGCGGTGGTTCAATGCGGCTGGGGGGTGGTTCAGGCGTCGAGCTTGCTCAGGTGCTGGGATATGGCCGTGTCAATGGTTGCGAGTTCAGTGGGAGACAGCTGGATGCGCCCAGCGCCGGCATTCTCCCGCGCCTGTTCCGGGTTGCGCGCGCCGCAAAGTGCTACGGTTATGCCTGGCTGGGCTAGCGTCCAGGCGATGACGGCCTGCGCGGCACTTGCACCATGACCTTCAGCGATTGGACGCACGACATCCATGAAAGCAGCGACCTTGCTGCGGTTCTCCATCGAAAAGCGCGGATTGTCCTTGCGATGATCGTCACCCGAAAATTTTCGGTCAGGTCCGATCTTTCCCGACAGCAGCCCGAGCGCGAGAGAGGAATAGGATAGCAAGGTGATCGCGTTCCTGCGGCAGAACGGAAGTATGTCCTGCTCCACGCCGCGCTTGACCATCGAATATTCTTCTTGAACGGCATCCAGTTGTCCGGCGGCGGAATAGTCCTGCACATCCTTGAGCGAGCAGTTCGAAATGCCGACGGAGCGTATCTTGCCCTCTGCCTTCAGTTCCTCAAGCGCCGCCATCGTCTCTGCAATGGGCGTGGTCGGGTCCTGCCAATGGGTGATGTAGTGATCGATATAGTCCGTGCCCAGCCGGCGCAGGCTTTCCTCGACCTCGTGACGGATCGACTCCCGGCCAAGATAGCGGTGAACGGGCTTGTCCTGCTGCGAAAAGAAATAGTTGCCCTTCTGCACATGCCAGACAAGTCCGCATTTGGTTGCCAACACGACCTTGTCACGGCGCCCCTTGATGGCCTGGCCCACGATTTCTTCCGAGCGGCCCATGCCGTAAGCGGGCGCCGTGTCGATCAGCGTCACGCCCTCATCAATCGAGGCCTGAATCGCGGCCACGGCAGCCCGTTCATCTGTTCCTCCCCACATCCAGCCGCCAATGGCCCATGTTCCGAGACCCACCGCCGAAGCCGAAATTCCCGAGCGACCAATCTCACGCATCAACATTTGACTCATTGCTCTACTCCCTTGCGCAAATTCAGAACGGCTTGAGCAGTAACCTCATCCGTCACCAGCGATGTGATGAAGCCACCATTCAGGGCAGCCAAAATGGGGCGGACCTTGCTATCGCCCGCAGCAACCCCAATGATGCGCGGACAGCGCGCGATCTCACCGGGCTCGATTGCAACGAGAAGGCGGTTCAAGGGAAGATCTGCCAGCGCGCCATCCTCCCGGATCAAATGCGCCATGAACTCCGCTGCGACGCCACTCTCGACGAGTAGCTCGCGCAGGTCTTGAGCATTTGGATGCAGATCATAATAGGATGACCCAGTCGAAAAAATCGAACCGATGCCAACCAGCGCCACAGTGGCCCGCCGCGACAGATCGAAGACTTTCCTGATCGACGCCATATCCATCAGCATGTCCCGCTGCTCGCGGCTTTCCGCAAACAACGGGGCATGCACAACCAGAGCCTCGGCCCCCAGCTTCTCGGCCAGCTTCGATACGAGATTGTTCACATCCGTGAAAAACTTCCCTTGGACGCCGCCGGTCAACGGCACCACCTTAACGTCGAAACTCCTCTCGGGCTTCAGGTTTTCGACCACTTCCGAGACGGCCTTACCGCCCGTAATGGCAATGATATCACCGTCCTTCAGGCCTTCCAGAAAGTGATTTCCGGCAACAATACTCACCTGCCGGAGTGTTAATTCCGGATTTCCGGCTATAGTGGGTGCAACGACTGCGTCCTTCAGTTGGCCATTGTCAACTAACGTCTTTTCTATTGTCAGGAGGCGCTGGAAAGGGGTTTCGATGTTTATCTTGACCATCCCCGACTTTCGGCCTTCCGCAATCATGCGGTTCACTTTCGATTTTGAAAGGTTCAGCCGCTCTGCGATGTCCGCCTGCTTTTCACCCTCCATGAAATGCAGCACCAGGACGGTGTGCATCTGCCGCAGTGTGTCGAAATCTTCAATCTCGTCCATGTTGGCGGACTATCCCCTGCGCTTGACCAAGTAGTGATCGAAAGTGACGGCCGTAAGCAGAATCGAGCCACGGATGATATCCTGCCAATAGACCGAAACATCGAGAAGCGTAAGCGAAGAGGAGACAACCGCCAGCAACAACGCTCCCAGAATTGCTCCGAGTATGGTCCCTGATCCTCCAGACAGAGATGCGCCTCCAATGACGGCAGCAGCGATGACATTCAGTTCCATGCCGATACCGAATGTTGGCTGGGCCGAACCGAAACGGGCCATGTAGATCACCCCGGCAATGCCGCAGAGCGTTGAAGTCAGCACTGTCGTCAGGAAGATCACCTTCTTGGTGCGCACCCCCGAATAGGCAGCGGCCTTCGGGTTGGAGCCGGTGTAGACGACCTTGCGAAAGGCCGTGGTCCGGCGCAGCAGAAAATCGAAGACGAGGACAAAGGCCAGGAAGATCAGGATCACAACTGGAATGGGCCCGACGGAGCCTGTGCCGATCCATTTGAACTCAGGCGGCAAGGTGAATAGCCCCAGGGGCCGGCCTCCCGTGCCCAGCATGCAAAGGCCGCGCGCGATCACCATCACGCCAAGTGAGACAATGAAATGATGGAGGCCGATCCACGTGACCATTATACCCATGATCGCGCCAATGGCGCCACATGCAATGATGGCAATGATTGAGGCTGACCAGGGATCCAATCCCGCGAGGAAAAGGCTTCCCGCGATCACCATTGCGAGTGCTGTCACCGAGCCGACTGAAAGATCGATCCCTCCCGAGATCAGGAGGATGGTCATGCCGATTACAACGATCGCCTCGACGGAAAAGGACTTCACCATCGAGAGGAGATTCTCGGGTGTGAGAAAATAAGGAGAAGCAAAAGACATCACCACAAAGATTGCGGCAATGATCAGGATGAGACCGGCCTCGCGGGCCCTGAAGAGTCCAGACATGGTACCCTGGCTTTTGGTTGTCATGCCGATCACGTTCCCCTCAAGCACTTTGCTTCTGCCAGCCCTTGTTGGAGGCCAGTTGCATGATCGCCTGTTCGCTCAGCTTTTCGGCCGGCAGTTCACCAGTGATGCGGCCATCGGCAATCACAATCACCCGGTCGCTGATTCCGATCAGTTCCGGCAGTTCGGAGGAGATTACCAGAATGCCAACACCCTCCGATGCCAGGTCACGAAGGATCCTGTGTATCTCGGCCTTCGCGCCAACATCAACTCCGCGGGTGGGTTCATCCAGGAAAATCACCCTGGGCTTGATCGCCAGAAGCTTGGCCAGTGCCACTTTCTGCTGATTGCCGCCGGAGAGGGCAGACACTTTCTGCCCCACACCCGATGCCTTCAGGCCCAGCTTCTTTCCAAGCCCCTCGGCCAGCCGCGTTTCAGCGCCCTTGTCGATCAGACCAAAGGCACGGGCCACTTGCCCGAGATTAAGTGCGGACACATTCGCGGCGATTGGCAGATCGAGGAAGAGGCCATCACCTTTGCGGTCTTCCGAGAGATAGACGATGCCCTCCACAATGGCGTCTGTATAACATTGAAGACTGAGCACCCTTCCATACAGTCGAACCTGCCCACTGGCCTTGCCTTCCAACCGGCAGATGCCGCGCATGATCTCTGAGCGTCCAGCACCGATCAAACCTGCCACGCCGAGGATCTCCCCTGACCGAAGCTCGAACGTGACGCCTTGAAAGCGCCGGTCGGTCAATCCCTCGACCTGAAGGATGGCTGCGCCGGCCGGCGCTTGCAGCTTTGGCGGATAGAGGCTCTCAATCTTTCGCCCCACCATCGCATTGACAATCTCGTCCGGTGTCGTTTCGGACACCTTGTCCGTTCGAATGTACTGGCCGTCCCGGAATACCGTTACCCGGTCGCAGTTCTCAAAGATCTCGACCATGCGGTGAGAGATATAAATGATGGCAATCCCCTGCGATGCCAGCTTGCGCATGATGCCAAACAGCAACTGGGCTTCGCGTTCCGTGAGTGCGGCGGTCGGTTCGTCCAGAATCAGGATACGGCAGTCAAGCGTCAGCGCCTTGGCGATTTCGACGAGTTGCTGGTTGGAAATTGACAAATCGCGCACAAGAATTCCGGGATCGATGTCGGAAAGCTGGGCGAGCACGTCTCGCGCCTTGGCATGGAGTCCTGCGGCATCCATCAGGAATGCACGGCTTCGATTGGTGGCGGCCATAAAGATGTTCTCGGCCACCGAAACATCCGGACACAGAGCAATTTCCTGATGGACGAAGCCGATGCCAAGCCGCTGGGCTTCTGCTGGCGAGGATATGCGCACCGGCTTGCCGTCGATGAGGATTTCACCGCTGTCAGGCTGAAGTATACCGTCGATGATATTCATGAGGGTCGATTTGCCGGCGCCGTTTTCACCCGCTACCGCATGTATTTCCCCGCGCTTGAGATCGAAGTTGATGCCACGCAGCGCACGGACCGGACCAAAGCTGCGGGTGACGTTTCGAATTCCCAGAACGGTGTCGGTCATCTCGCGTCCTTTGAGGAGTTGGCCCGCCAGGCGGATTGCGGGGCGGGCCACAGGCATGTCAGTTGCGGCCTTCCATGTACTTGGCAAGTTCAAAGCTGTCGGCATTGTCCTTGGTGATCACGGCAAAGCCGTTGTCCATGTAGGGGAACTGCATCGGGTTGAAGCCCGAAACCTTGTAGTCGTTGAAGGGATCGATCAGACCGGCATGCGCACCAAGGAAGGTGTTCATGAAACCGAGGAAACCCTGCACGCCCTGGTTGGGATTCAGCGCCATGTGGATGTTTCCGGCCTTAATCTCGGCAAGAGTTGTGGGTGTCACGTCGGCATGCATGATGATCACCTTCTTGCCCGATTCCTTCACCGCTGCCACAGCACCTTCAGCAGAACCAGCTTCTGGAATCCAGAGCGCGGCAAGATTCGGATTGGCCTGCAGCATGGTCGTTACCGCCTGGTAGGCTGCATTTGAGTCCTGGTTGGAGGCCTGACGGCCGACCAGTTTCATGTTCGGATAGTTCTTTTCCATGTAAGCGATGAAGGCAGTCACCCGGAGGTCGTGGTTGGACTGACCGGGGTTTTCCAGCACGGCATATTCCGCCTTGTCGCCTACCACCTTGACGATTTCTTCGGCGGCGAACTTCGCTTCCGCCAAGTTGTCGGAGGTGACGTAGGCGGTGCGCTTCGATCTCGGACTGTCTGCGGCGAAGGTGGTGACTGAGACGCCCGCAGCAATTGCAGCATTGATGGGATCGATGAATGGATCAGATTGCATAGGGTGAAGGAGGATGCCGGCAGGCTTCTTCACCAGATCCTGCTCGAACGAGGCAATCTGCTTGGCAATGTCATAGTCGGGCGTACCTGAGAAGACTGCCGTGCAGCCCAGCGCTTCGGCTGCCTGCTTGAACCCCTGGAACACCGGCACCCAGTAAGGATGGCCGGATACCATCACGTTCATGACGTAGGTCTCACCCGGTTCGCAGGCGAATTTGCCTTCGGCCACAGCCGGGCCGGAGACGCCGATGCAGGCTGATAGTGCGAGGGCAATGAGCGACAACCGCTGTTTCAACTTCATGAGTTCCTCCCTGATGAGCAGCCGTTTCCGATGAGGTTGGCCGCAATTTATTTCACAACAGGATATTTGTTGCGATGAGGAGATTAGAAGTTCCTGGTTTCTTGTCAATCGGAATGAAACATATCCTAGTCAATGAAATTTCTTTCAGAGTGTCACAGCCGTTCCTCTGGATGCCAAGACGGCGGGCCTCATCGGGTTAGAGACTACGAGACGAAGGCCACATACTTAAAAAGTCCGAAAGCGGCGCCGCCAACTTCGGCGGGATTCTGGAAGTACTCCAAAGCTGGTGCAAACCGCCCCGCCGCCCAAAAGGAAAAAGGCCCGTGATCCACTTGAGATCACGGGCCTTTTTTGGTTGCGGGAGCCAGATTTGAACTGACGACCTTCAGGTTATGAGCCTGACGAGCTACCGGGCTGCTCCATCCCGCGTTAATGCGCGAGCGGTATGTAGCAACACGAATGGGGTTTGTGAACCCCTAATGTCGGAAATCTTGAAGGCTGCATGACGGGGATGTCCCGTACTCTGTTGAAAATGCCAAGGCTGGCGTCGCTGGTTGAACCTTATGCAGCATCGGCCAAGCGGTCAACTGCATGGGAGGCTGGCTGCTCGGTCCGATGGTTTTGAAGTGCGGCCTTGAGGATTGG
>NZ_JBGSOZ010000009.1:0-15646 GCF_041738905.1 Aestuariivirga sp. | reverse complement strand
CTGACGAAACCCGACGAGGCCCGCTCGCTGCTGGTCGCGGCACTGGCTGGCGCGAAACATCCGCCGCGCATCATCCTGCTCGCACGCCGCGACGACGTGGGGCCGATGCTGCGGCTTCCAGGCGTCTATTGCGTCGTCACCTTCCCGCTGCTCCCGGCCCAGATCAGGGCGGCGGTGACGGACCGCCGGAGCAAGCGCCGCAATAGTGACGCACCGAAGGAGCCACCCGCGGCGGCGGAGGCCCATGCGGCCGAACATCCTGAGCAGGATGCGCATCTGAAGTCTCCTGAAGCCGCGGCGAAACACGCAAGCTGGCCGGGCTTCAGACTCTATTTCCTCACCGCCGGCCGCTTCATGACGGTGGTCTCGAACCTCTACAAGAATGCCGCCTTCGTGCTGCTGGCAACCCTCTTCGCCGCCTTCAGCTTCTATGGCTTCCTGATCGGCTACTTCCTGCTCGCATCGAGCTGGGGTGCGCCGATGACGCTCACGCGCGGCCACCAGATGGTAGAAAAGGCCGTGAACGACGTGGGCGAAATGCAGGTGGCCCTGGCGCAGAACAGCCAGCGCATGAGCGAAGCCCAGCTCGAGGCCAGCAAGGCAAAGGCTGCCTATGACGATGCCACCGTGCTGGTCGACTTCATGAACGGCACCATCACATCCGAGATCGCAGCGCGCCTTCAGCAATCCGATATAGCGGGCAAGCAGGCGGCGCGGATCGAGAAGGTGATCTCGGATTTCCGCAAGGAAGAGGCCAACGGCGGCAAGGGCACCAACCCCCGCACCCTCTTCGACAAGCGCCTCATCACAAAGAAGAGTTACGACGCCAAGCGGGTCGGCTCGCTCGAGGCCGCGCAGCGTCTGTCGGCGCTTGAAGGCGAACTCGATCAGGTGAATGGAGAGATCAGCCGGCTCGAGACTTCGCTGACCTTGCTGTCCTCACTCAAGGAACAACTTGAGGGCGGCAAGATCGGCAAGGTCTCATCCGGGAGCGCGGAGCTCATCCTCCTCACCAAGGAGGCCGTCGACGCCCGTTCGATCCTCGACCAGGCCTCCTCGCAGCTCACCTCCGCCACCGAACGCCAGAACCTCCTGAAGGAATCGGCCACGCAGATCAAGCAGCGGATCTCCGACATCGAGAATGGCGCCCTCGGCCGTGCCGTCAAGGGCCGCATCGACGTGATCTTCGTGCCCTACGGCAACGAAAGAAGCTTCGCTGAGGGAGCCCCGCTCTACTCCTGCGCCCTTACCGTCCTGTTCTGTCATCGCGCCGGCACTGTCGGCCAGGCGCTCCCCGGCGAATCCACCGCCGTTCACCCATTTTTTGGCAAACCGCTCCGCGGCTACTTCGTCGAGGCAACGCTCGACGATCCCGCGGCAGCATCCGAGGAGATCATCCATGCCGGCCGGGCACCCTTCTTCTTCTAGCCGGACAGCGGCCCTTTTCGTGCTGACAGCGGTATTGGGCATTTCCGGCTGCGCCGGCCGCACGGCCTTGCTGTCGGAAACTTCGGCAAGTTCGCAACCGCTCCGCCTCACCACCATCAACGAGGATGAAACGGCGGCGGCGGCACCTCCCGCACCGCGCATCGAACCCGTTGCCGAAACTCCGGCCACGAGGGACATCGTTCCGGCGGCAACCGAGCGCTCGGCCTGGTGCGAGTATCTCTCCGAGGATGCGGCAGCCGATGCGACGGTGCTCCGGTCTCCGACGCTCAAGGGGCAGATCGACGACGATGCCAAGGGATCGGTCAGCGTCAGCCTCAGTGCCTCGTCGTTCCGCAAGGCAACTCTTCTGGAACAATCGGCGGAAGCCCGCTGCCGGGCCTATCTCGCCGAAGCCGGCCTGCAAAAGGTCGTCTTCCTGGCACCGCAGACTCTTTCTGCGGCAGGCTTTCGCGCCAAGGCCGACGCGATCCAGCATCGCAGCGGCGAGTTGCAGAAACTGAAGGCGCGGATTGACCGGGAAATCAAGGCCGGCAACATGCCAGCCGACAAGGCAACCTCTCTTTCAGCCATGATCGAAGGCCTTTATGCCGCCGCCGCCGAAGCGCGGTCGGAGGCCGAGCGCCGCGCCGGAGCCGCAGGAATGCTGGCGGGCCCGGCTGCGGAATACAGCGCCGAATTGCTCAAGGCCGAAGCCGACCTGGCCGAGATCAGCAGCAAGATGCGGACAGCGGATGCCTATGACGTGGCGGTGGAAGCGGGCTACAGCGACAGCGACACGGGCGATGGCTTCGATACCGTGGATCAGGGCTTCTCGGGCCGGGTCAAATTCTCCATGAAACTCGGCGCCTTCGCGCCGCAACGCTATACCCACGAGAAGCGCGCGCGCGATGCCCGCATCGCCGCCATTCGCGACCAGGAAGGTGGCGCGCTCTGGCAGGTTCGCACGCTGCGCGAGGCTCACATGCGGGCCATATCGGGTCTGGAAGATTCGCGCATGCGGCTCGACAGGGCCATTGCGGAAACACGCCGCTTCATGGCGGTGCTGGGTGAAACGCCGGACTCGGAGTTCACCGGCGCTTCCATCGAGGCAAGGCTGCGCATCATCCAGCTCGAATCCGACAAGGCCGCCGTGACAGGCTCGCTGGCTGAGATCAACACCAAGCTGCAGCAGCTGGCGCCCGGCTGAACAAGCCTTGCCTCAGAGAATGAAATCGTCCGCCTGAAGGCTCGCGACCGACACCCCGATGAGGGTGATGCTGCCGAAGCCATCGATGCTGATCACCGCATTGCCCGACACATCTGACGCGTGGGCCAGCACATCATTGAAATCAGCAAGTCCGGTGCCGGTGAGCCACACGCGGTCGGTGCGGCCCGCGCCCGCGGCGAAGTCGGTGATGGTGTCGCTGCCGAACACGCCTTCGAACACGAAGACGTCGTTGCCAGCACCGCCCGTCAGGATATCGGTGCCTTCGCCGCCGAGCAGATAGTCATTGCCATTGCCGCCATCGAGCGCGTCGTCACCCGCATTGCCGACGAGACGGTTGATTGCATCGTCACCGGTGATCGTGTCGGCGAAGTCAGACCCATAGACGAATTCAACACCGGCAAAGCTGTCGCCCATCGCCTCGCCGCCGGTTCCGCCCGTGGCAAGGCTCACGGTCACGCCACTTGTGGCTGATTGGTAGTCGGCCGCATCGCGGGCACCTGCACCGCCATTGAGCTGGTCTGCTCCTGCTCCGCCGACTAGCACGTCGTTGCCATTGCCGCCATTCAGCGCGTCGAGGCCATCGCCCCCGGTCAACCGGTTGGCACCCGCATCGCCGACGAGCTTGTCGTCAAAGCCGGACCCGAGTACGTTCTCGATATTTGCATAGGTATCGTTGGCAGCTTCTGCGCCCGAGCCCTTGCCTGCCGACAGGTCGACAACAACCCGGCCCCAGGAGCTTGAATAGTCAAGGGTGTCGATGCCGGCACCGCCATCGTGATGATCGTACCCGCCGCCGCCGGCCAGCACGTCATTGCCATCGCCCCCGAACAGCTGGTCCGAGCCCTGGCGGCCCACGATGCGATTGTTCCCGGCATCGCCCGTAAGAATGTCATCGAAGTTGCTGCCCGAGATGTTCTCGATGCCGCTGAAGCTGTCGCCTGCTGCTTCGCCCCCGGTGCCGCCGTCTGCGAGCGAGGCAACAATGCCCGCAAGTGCCCCGCGATAGTCAGCCGTATCGGTTCCAGCGCCGCCGATCAGCGTATCGGCGTCAGCGCCGCCATAGAGGCGGTCATCACCCTGCCCGCCCTGAAGCGTGTCCGCGCCATCGCCACCGGTGAGGCTGTCGTCGCCGTCGTCACCGTCAAGCATGTTGGCCTCGGCATTGCCCATCAGGCTGTCGTCGAACGCCGTGCCGAGAGCATTCTCGATGCCGCTGTAGGTGTCGCCCGCTGCGTCGCCAGCCGAGCCCTTGCCCGTGCCGAGATTGACGGTGACGGACGAAGCGGAAAGGGAATAGTCGATCGTGTCGATACCGTTGCCACCGGTAAAGCCGTTGGCCGCGGAGCCCGAAACGAAGCGGTCATCGAAATCCGAGCCGGTCGCCTTCTCGATGGACGAGAACGTGTCGCCCTGTGCATCGCCGCCCGTTCCGCTGCCGGTTGCGAAATTGATGACCACGGCGGACTGTGACGTGCTGTAGACTGCGGTGTCGGAGCCATTGCCGCCATCGAGCTGGTCGGCACCAGCGCCGCCCGCAAGCAGGTCGTCGCCATCTTCGCCGAGCAGGCGGTCGGCACCGTCATCACCATTCAGGATATCGTTGCCGGTGCCGCCCCAGGCCGTATCATTGCCGGCCCCGCCATGGACCGTATCGACAACATTGAAAGCCGGATTCGTGTCGAAGACATCGTCGCCCTTGCCGAGCGAGAAGGTCATCGCAATTTCACCGCCGCCGACCAGATCGCTGTAGTCCGAGCCGATGAAGGCCTCGATGCTGGTGAACTTGTCGTCCTTGGCATCGCCTTCGTGGCCGCCGGCAGACAGGTTCGTGAAGATGCTGCCGATGCCGTTCCGGTCCGTCGCGGAAAAGCTGATGACGACGCGCGCCGTCGCGTTGGAATAGCTGATCGTGTCGTAGCCCGTTCCGCCATCGATATCGTCGCCCCCGGCGCCGCCGATCAGGATGTCGTCACCGGCACCACCTTCGATGTCGTCCCTGTTGGCGCCGCCCGATATCCAGTCGTTGCCATCGCCGCCGAACAACTCGTCCTTGTCCGCACCACCCGTGAGGATGTCGTCTCCGGCGAGTCCCTGGAGTTCGTCATAACGGGTGCCCGTTGAGAGCACGTCGTTTCCGGAAGTTCCAATCAGCTTTGGCACGCAACACACTCCTTGGCACGGTTGCCACATCACATTCAGCAACCGATACGTCGCTCCGGTTGAAGCCGCGTGAATCAGCTACCTAAACTTTTCATCACCAGACTGCCGCACCTTGGAGCATGCGCCATCACCGCCGCCTTGACGTTGCCGAAGAACGAATTCTTATCACAATTGTTTCAATGGGTTACACTCACATCCGGTGTCGTTCTGACAGCATCTTGCCCTCGAACAGCGACGTTCTCTGGGCCGGAACGACAAGTTCGATTCCAAATAGCGTGAATGTTCCACTAACTCCTGGATGCAGACATGCCGGTCACCGGACTTCCAGCCAATGACCAGCACAACACCGTCGCCCGAAGCGAAATGCTTGAAGCCAGCCTTTACTCGCTGATCATTGCAATCGAAAACCGCAGTGCCGGCTACGGCTGGTTCAGTTTTACGGTCGACGTCTGCAGCGGCATCAACTTCGAGCAATTCCATCCTGTGGGGCGGGTGCCGCTTCGATCACCGGCGGACTGGGCTCCGGCATCGTGATCGCCTGAGGCGGGACAACCGTCGGGTAGCAGAGGCAAGGAGGCATCTCATGATGCCACCTTTCTCCTTGCCACGCGCCGCCTGCGCGGACGCTGTCTCGAAAGGCCGTGCTCGGTCTTGTTCCAATGGAACGGCGCCACGGCAAACTGCCAGAGCGCGTACCATGCAGCACATGAAATCAGCAGCCAGTAGACTGGCATGGTGGCCAGCGTTCCGGCCCAGCCCCTGATTCCACGGAGCCTGAGGGCGCGCTTGCTGGCGATGATGGTCACGGCATATCCCGCCGCGAAGATGAAGAGGTTGAGCCCGGCAATCATCACCTGAAAGAGCCCCGCACCCGACGGCATTACCGGATAGGCCGCATAGATCACGACGGTGGCAACGAGGCAGAGGGGATGAAGAAGTGCCGATGCGAAGACGCCAAGCGTCATCGCCTGCGCAACCCAGAATCCGGCCGGGCCCACCTCACGGTAAAAGCGCCGCGGTGAACGCATATGCACAAGCCATGTGGCAAGGAAGCCCTTCAGCCAGCGTGCGCGCTGCTTCATCCAGTTGAGCAGCCGCGTATTGGCCTCCTCGTAGGTGACGCTGTCCAGCGTCGCGGCATCGTAGCCGTTGCGCGCGAGGCGGAGGCCGAGATCGGCGTCTTCCGTCACATTGTAGGCATCCCACGCACCGACCTGCCGAAGCGCACGGGTGCGGAAGTGGTTCGACGTGCCGCCGAGAAGCAGTGGCAGCCGGTGATTGGCAAGAACCGGCAGCAGCACGCCGAAGAGCACGGCATATTCGATGGTGAAGTTGCGGGTAAGCCAGTTCTCGTTGATGTTGTAGAAGGCGAGCTGTGCCTGGATGCAGGCAAGATCGGGCGATGCGGCAGCAAAATATTCGGCCGCCTTGCGCAACTGGTCCGGCTCCGGCTGGTCTTCCGCATCATAGATCGTGAGGAGTTCGCCCCGGCAGAACTGAAGGGCATAGTTCAGCGCCCTGGGCTTGGTCTGCGGCTTGCCGGCGGGCACCACGATGACGTCGAAGTGCGGCGGCAGCCTGATACCGGCCAACGCCTTCTGCATGAGAATGTCTTCTTCTTCGAGGATGAGCTTTATATCGAGGCACTGAGAGGGATAGTCGAGCTGTGCAAGAGCATCCAGCAATTGCCGCAGCACGGATGTCTCGCGGAACAGCGGGACCAGGACCGAGTAGACGGGAAGGACCCGGTCGGGAAGCTGTGGCGGGCGGATGATCCGCCGCGGCAATGCCGGCATCAGGCACAGCACGCGAAGCGCCACGACACCGAGAAAGAACATGCCGCTCAGGATCGACGCCAGCGACCACACCGTCTGGAACGGCAGGAGCAGCGACGCCGTCACGGCAGCACCCGCCAGAACCAGGGTGCAGTTGACCTGTGCCTGCGTCATGCGGCGGCTGGCGGACGCTTCGGGCTGGCGGCGGATCAGGCCCCGTGTCGCCTCGCCCAGAAGGGCAGTGCCATGAACGGCCCGCGCTGCGGCGATCAGGTCGCCGCTTTCGGCATAGGCCATGACGTTGAGTTGCCGGACATGCGCCAAGTCCAGCGCCGCCGGGCCGCAGGCGGCATAGAGCTTCACGCCGGGAAGACTGACCAGCGGCACGATCTTTGTCCGCAGTGCCAGTTCGAGGTCTTCCTCCGGCAACCGACGCAAGGCCTCGCACAGGTCCTGCCGGTCGAATCTCGGCAAGACACCGGCCCCGCCCCCCGCTATGCTCAGCGGCAGACCGGGTGCTTCGCCAAACCCGTTGAAATCGCCGCCGTCCAAAAGGGATACCTGTGCTTTTCCCGGCCAGAACCAAGCCAAGTCATCAAGTGATGCGACCTTACGTAAAGATATCAACCGCCTTATGGGTGTATTTTCTCTACGTCACTCTATCTGTGATGGCAAACGCACAGGAAACAGCGCTCAAACCCTATGACCCGCCGCTGTTCCGCACCGTGTCCGGTGCAGAACCGCCCGCATTGCCGGAGGGAACCACCGTCCGTCTGGTGGCAGACTCGAACTTCGCGCCCTTCAGCTTCCTGTCCAATTCGGGAGCTCTGGCCGGCCTTTCGGTCGAATTGGCATTTGCCGCCTGCGAACAGGCAAAACTCCGCTGCAGCATCGAGGCCCGCCCCTATGGCGAGATCATGGAGGCCCTGAGCCGCGGTGAGGCGGATGGCGTCATCGCAGGACCCCGCCTCGACGAGGCCAACCTCGCCGTAGCCCGGATGACCAGGCCCTATTTCCGGATCATGGCCCGTTTCGCCGTCAAGCGCGGGGCCGAGATCCTGTCCGCCGATTCGCAGGGGCTTTCCGGCAGGCGCATCGCGGTGGTGAAAGACACGGTCCATGCCAACTGGCTTGCCGCGTCCTATGGCGGTTCCGAGATCGTACCTTTTGACGATTGGGCTGCTGCTGGCGCGGCACTGAAGGCCGGAGAAGTGGACGCCCTCTTCGGCGACAACCTCGCGGTCATCTACTGGGTGACGGGAGAGACGTCGGCCTCCTGCTGCGAACTCCTCGACAGCGCCTTCTCCGACTTCGACTCCTTCAGCCGCAACCTGGCTTTCCTGGTGCGCCGCGACAGGCCCGATCTGCGCGCCGCCTTCGACTACGGCCTCGACATGGCCCAGGCTTCGGGAGCGACATCGCGGATCATCAGGACCTATGTGCCGCTCAATCCCTGGTGAGCGATCTCCTGGGCGGCGCTGCCCACCAGCGATGACAGGCTGGCACCGCTGCGGGTGAGTTCTTGCGCGACACCAGAAAGAATTTCGGTGACCAGTGCAGGCCCCTTGTAGACCAGCGCCGAATAGAGTTGCACCAGCGATGCCCCTGCCCTGATCTTCAGCAAGGCGGTGGCCGCATCGTGGACGCCGCCCGCACCGACCAGAGGAATCCGGCCCTCGGTCAGCAGCCTCAGTTTCGCAAGCTGCCAGGTCGAAAGCGAAAGCAGGGGCCGCCCCGACAGGCCACCCTGCTCGCCCTTGAAGTGTGAGCGCAGGCCGTCGCGCGACAGCGTGGTGTTCGACACGATGATGCCATCGACAGCACCGTCGGCGCAGGCCCCGGCAATATCCTCAAGTTCGTCGTCGCGAAGATCGGGAGCGATCTTGAGCAGCATTGGCGGGCGCAGGTCCTGCCGTTCACGCGCCGCGTTCAGCCGCTCGAGAAGGGCTTCGAGTTCGCCACGAGATTGCAGCGCACGAAGCCCCGGCGTGTTGGGCGAGGAGATATTGACCGTGAAGTATGAGGCAACGCCCGAAAAAGCACCGATGCCCGCGACATAGTCACCGATGCGGTCGGCGGACTCCTTGTTCGCGCCGATGTTGACGCCCACGATGCCGCCACGCGCGCGCCGCGCCCTCAATCTCGCCAGGGCCGCAGAATGGCCCTCGTTGTTGAAGCCCATGCGGTTGATGACCGCTTCATCCTCGGACAGGCGAAACAGGCGGGGCCGCGGATTTCCGGCCTGCGGCTTTGGCGTTACCGTGCCAATTTCGGTGAAGCCGAACCCCAGCGCGAGCATCGCATCCGGCACCTCGGCGTTCTTGTCGAACCCGGCGGCAAGCCCTAGTGGATTGGGGAAGCTCAGGCCGAATGCCTCGACCGCCAGCCGCGCGTCTCCTGTGGCGGCATGAGATGCCGGCAGCATCTTCAGCGCACGGATGGTCAGCAGATGCGCCGTCTCGGCATCGAGTTGGTGCAGAAGCGGCTTCGCAAAAGGAAATGCCAGGGAGGCAAGGCTCACGCGCCCGCCTCGCCTGGAAACCTGTGAACGCCGTTCTCCAGCGGAAGCGGCTTCACCCACATTGCAGCACGGGTGGGGATGGCACCGTAGACATGCGGAAAGAGATCGCCCCCGCGCGAGGCTTCCCACGTGAGGCCAGCGAGATCATGTTCGGCAAAGGCCACCAGCACGAGGCCATCCCGCCCCGCAAAATGCCGGGCTGCAGTCTCCCGCACCTGGTGCGCGGCGGACAAATGAATGAAGCCGTCCTTGAGGTCGACGGCGGAGCCATCGAATTGCCCGCAGGCCACGGCTTCGGACCATTCGCCCGCATCGAGGATCTTGAAGAGGATTCGCATGGGCGCGGACCATAGGCCCCCCGCGCCGTCTGGACAATCCGCACCTGGCAAGGTATACGTTCCTATCCATAAGAAAGTTTTACGGCAGAGGCAGCAGCAGAGAGGCGGCAACATGCTCAGTCACAAGCAGGTCTGGAACGCGATCGACACGATCGCCGAGCGCTATGGCTACTCGGCCTCGGGCCTCGCCAAGAAGTCGGGGCTCGACCCCACCTCCTTCAATCCCTCGAAGCGCAACGGCCCTGATGGCCGCCCGCGCTGGCCCACCATGGAATCGATCTCGCGCCTGCTCCAGGCATCGGGCGCCACGGTCGATGAATTCTCCGAGCTTCTCATCGGGAAAAAAGGTCAGCCGCCAAAATTGAAGCAGATCCCGCTGATGGGCTTCGCCAAGGCCGGCAAGGGCGGCTTCTTCGACGATTCGGGCTTTCCGGCAGGAAACGGCTGGGACGAGATCGAGGTGCCGGGCGTCACCGACCAGAATGCCTATGCACTCGAAATCACCGGTGACTCGATGACGCCGGTCTACCGCGAGGGCGACATCATCATCGTGTCGCCCGCAGCAACCATCCGCAAGGGCGACCGCGTGGTAGCCCGCCTTGCCGATGGACAGGTAATGGCAAAGGTCATGCAGCGCCAGACCTCGAAAACGCTCGAGCTCGCCTCCTTCAACCCCAGCCACGCCACCAAGGTGCTGGACATGAAGGACGTCGACTGGGTGGCCCGCATCATGTGGGCGAGCCAGTAGGCTGGCGCTGGCATCGGAATCTGGCGCCATGGGGAAACGCCTCGCAGCGGCACTGACGATCCCGGCGCGAATGCTGGCGATTTGTATTGCCTTTCTCTTCTGCTTTGAGTTGTCTGCCGGTGCTCAAACCTCAGACTCCGTCTGCGCCGCGAACGAGGACGAAGCCCTCGCGCGTGCCGAGGAATTCCACGAACTCGCCGCGCAAGAACTCATGCGGTCCCGAGACATTCAGTGGAGCGGCGTGAGGCTTGACGACTTCGACCGCCGCGCACGGGACTATGTCGGGAAACGCACCGGCGAGAACCTCATCTTCTACGCATGGGACAAGACCGCACTTTGCGCCTTCCTGTGGTCGCGCGGTAGCTCGCAGGTGATTTCGCGCCACTATGCACGTGTCGAAAACGGAACGCATCGCCTCAAGGGACTGGCGGCAGAGATCAGGGCCACGATTGCGGACGGTCTCAGGACAGCAAGCCGCGCACCCACCCGGCAGGCTGTAAGCGCTGAAGAGATCGCGCAGGAAATAGCAACGCGAGCATTCGGCGATGTCGTTCGCGATGCCTCAGAACTGCTCTACCCGCTGGCCTTCCGCGATGCACTTGCGCAGACCACCACGGTATCAATCATTCCAGTCGGCCCCATCTCCACAATTCCGCTCGCGGTGCTGGAACCACTTGGCGATGGCCGCAGCAGCATCGACCTCTTCTCCGTCAATATCCTCACGCTGGCCGAGGATATCGACACCAAGCTTTATGGATGGGTGCCGGGCTTCAGCAACGCATTGGTACTGGGGAATCCGCACGCTGCGGTGCCGGGCTGGGATTTCCCGAGCCTGCCCGGAGCGGAGGCCGAAGCCGTGGCCGCCAACGCCATCTTTGGCGGCACGCTCTATCTCTCACGCGATGCCACTCCTGCGCGGCTGGCCGAGAAGGCGTCAAAGGCCGACCTGCTGGTCATCGCGGCCCACGGGTTGAGCGATGCCGACGATCCGATGGACGGGAGTTTCCTCGCCCTGAGCGATGGCCCGTTGACGCCGCGCGCCATCATGGACCTGGACCTTTCATCACACCCGCTCGTGGTCCTCAGTGCATGCCAGAGCGGGCTCGGCCGTGTGCTTGATGCAGGCATCACCGGCATTGCACGCGGCTTCCAGCTTGCCGGCGCATCGAACACGGTGATGAGCCTGTGGAATGTCGATGACGCGGCCACGCAATTTCAGATGCAACGCTTTTACGAGAATCTGCGGACCATGACTCCGTCCGAAGCGTTGCGGCAGGCGACGATCACCGCACGCGAGAAATTCCCCGACCCCCTGAAATGGGCGGCCTTCCAGATCTTCGGCGTCTCGATGGTGCTGGCACCCTGACAGATTTGGGATGCCTCAATGATGTTGGCCGGAACCTACTTTACCAATTCGCCCTTCACCGCCCTTGCGATAAGCCCACGCGTATTCTCGATGCCGTAAAGCGCCACGAAACTTCCGAAGCGCGGGCCTTTTTCTTCGCCGAGCAGGACTTGATAGAGCATGTTGAACCAGCTCTGCGCCACGCCGACGGAACCGTCCTTCTGCGTCGTCGTGTAGGGCTCGCGGCGGCCGATGTCGTAGACTTTCTGCTGGATCTCGTCGGGCGAGGCATGCTCGGGCAAGGTGCCAAGGGCGGCCGAGAGTTCGAACAGCACTTTCGCTTCATCTTCCGTAGGCAGACGATATTGCTTCTTCGGCTTCACAAAATCGTCGAAGTAGCGGAGCGCATAGCCCGTCAGCGCGTCGAGGCGCGGATGGGTCTCGGGCGAAAGCTCCGGTGAATAGCGGCGGATGAAGCCCCAGAGTGCCGACTTCTCATGCGCGTTCGCAACGGCCGCGAGATTCAGGAGCAGCGAGAACGAGATGCCGCCCTCTTCCGGTGCCGGCGGATTGCCCTGGTGAATGTGCCAGGCCGGGTTCATCAGCCGGTCGGTGGGCTTCTCCGCCTGGCGCTGGTAGGCCGAGAGATAGGCCGCGTAGTCATCGACCGCGCGCGGGATCACGTCGAAGTACAGCCGCTTCGCCTCGCGCGGCTTGTTGTACATGAAGAGCGAGAGCGAATTGGGATCGGCATAGGTCAGCCATTCGTCGATCGTCAGGCCATTGCCCTTCGACTTCGAGATCTTCTGGCCCTTGTCGTCGAGGAAAAGTTCGTAGACGTAGTGCTCCGGCGCCTCCGCGCCGAGGATTTCGCAGATCCGGTCATAGATCGGCGCGTTGGTCTGGTGATCCTTGCCGAACATCTCGAAATCGACGCCCAATGCCGCCCAGCGCATGCCGAAGTCGGGCTTCCATTGCAGCTTGGTGCGCCCGCCGGTGACGAGCGTCGTCACGTCGGTGCCGTCCTCGTCGGTGAAGGTGATGGTCCCCGCCTTGGCGTTCACATCCTTCATCGGCACATAGAGCACCCGGCCCGAAATGGGCGAGATCGGCAGGAAGGGCGAGTAGGTTGCCTGGCGTTCTTCTCCCAGCGTCGGCAGCATCACGGCCATGATGTCGTCGAACTTCTCGAGCGCCTTCAGCAGCATCGCATCGAACTTGCCCGACTTGTAATAGTCGGTGGCCGACGCGAACTCGTACTGGAAGCCGAACGTATCAAGGAAGCGGCGAAGCATCGCGTTGTTGTGATGCCCGTAGCTCTCGTAGCCGCCATAGGGGTCGGGCACCGAGGTCAGCGGCCTGTGCAGGTGCGGCTCCAGAAAGGAGCGATCCGGCACATTCTCCGGAATCTTCCGCATGCCGTCCATGTCGTCGGAGAAGCACAGCAGCCGCGTGGGAACATCGCAAAGAAGCTCGAAGGCGCGCCGGACCATGGTGGTGCGCGCCACCTCGCCGAAGGTGCCGATGTGCGGGAGCCCTGAAGGACCGTATCCGGTCTCGAACAGCACTTCCGTCTTTCCCGTGCGTTTGACGCGCGCCACCAGTTTGCGGGCTTCCTCGAAAGGCCAGGCCTTGCTGGTTTCTGCGGCGGCGCGAAGAACGGGATCGGCGGTCATCTTGAGGGGAGCTTCCGGGTTGGCAATGGCCCGCGTTCTTAGGGACGCGGAGCCCGGAGGTCAATGTCAGGACACGATCTCGCTGACCACCAGCGCCATCGAGACGAAGGCCCCGGCAAGTCCCCACAAGCGCCAGCGGCGCAGCTTCCCGGGGGCGCCCGGCTTCCTGCCCAAAAGGAACAGGCTGGCGTTCACCAGTGTAAAGATCGCGAGGATGATGAGACTGGTCCATTCAGCCAGTTGCAGCAGCGGCACGGTGAGCGCCAGAAGTGCGATGACGGCTGCAAGAGAGAGTATTCCCGCCAGCGGCGTCTGCCGCACGGGATGAACCCAGCCCAGCACGCGCGGAACCATCCCCTCTTCCGCCATGCCGTAGAGCACGCGGCTTCCCATCACGATCTGCACGAGGATGCCGTTCACCATGGCGATGGACGCCATGACAGCGATCACCGCACCCGATTGACCCGTGGCCCCTTCGAAGAGCACCGCAAGAGGCGCCTTGCTGGCGATGAGCGCGGCGCGGTCCGGGTGGGACGCCGCGACTGCGGCAACCAGCGCATAGACGGCAACCGAGATCACCAATGTCCAGATCACGGCCTTGGGTATGACACGGGCAGCATCATCCGTTTCTTCCGCCATGTTCACGATGTCCTCAAAGCCGATGAAGGCAAAGAAGGCCAGGAATCCGCCAGCCATGACGCCGGTCCACAATGCGGGCTCCAGAGGAGGTGCGACAGACCGCCAGATGAGACCGGATTCAATTGCGGGCGGGAGGCCAACCGCAATGACGACGATCAACGTTCCAACTTCCAGCGCCGTGATGACGGCGGCAACGCCGACGCTTTCGCGCACCCCGGCAATTGCCACCAGCGACAAGACAGTGATCACCCCGAGCAGGGCCACGGCTTCCGGCAGCCCAGAGAAACTCGATACATACCGCGCGAAAGCCAGCGATATCACGGCACTCGACATCAGCGCGGTGACGACGAGGCTGTAGCCGACCAGCCGCCCTGCCCACTCGCCGATTCCGTGCTTCACATAAAGCACCTCGCCCGCAGCACGCGGATAGGCCGATGATAGAGCCGCATAGGAGAAAGCCGTGAAGCCCGCGACCACGCCGGCCACGAGGAAGGCCCACGGCGCATGATCGCCCGCGATGGCGAGGATCTCGCCGATCAGCGCGAAGATGCCGGCGCCGATGGTGACGCCAACGCCGTAGAAAACCAGCCACGGCAGGCTCAGAACCCGCCGCAGCTGTGTTGGTGAATCGCTGCTCATGGCCTTCCCCTCTAGGCCATTGCCCTCACAAGGGATTTGATACGCGTCAACCCAGGTGCTTTTTCAGGAACTCCACCGTGCGGCTCCAGGCGAGGTCGGACGCATCCTTGCTGTAGCGCGCCGCGTTCGTGTCATTGTTGAAGGCGTGGTTGGCACCCTTGTAAACAAACAGTTCGTAGGTCTTGCCGTTGGCCTTCAGCGCCGTCTCATAGTCGGCAATCCCTGCATTGATGCGCTCGTCGAGTTCGCCATAATGCAGCATGATGGGGGCAGCCATCTTGTCGATACCCTCCTTGGGCTGGCTCCCGTAGTAGGCGACACCGGCCTTGAGGTTCGGATCGGCGGCCACCGCAAGTGCATTCACCTGGCCGCCGCCCCAGCAGAAGCCGATGGCGCCCACCTTGCCGTTCGACCCGGCAATCTTGGTGAGTGCCGCAATGGCAGCCTGCCCATAGGCAAGCGTGTCTTCCTTCTTGAGTTGCCCGATCATGTCACGGGCCTTGTCGGCATCCTGGGGCGTTCCGCCCATCGGCGTCAGGTAGTCGGCGCCGAAGGCAATGAAGCCATCCTTGGCCATCCGCCGCGTGACGTCGCGGATGTGAGGGTTGAGGCCGCGGTTTTCGTGGATGACCAGAACAGCGGGATAAGTCCCCTCAGCGGCTGGCCGCACCAGATAGCCCTTGATGCCGGGGGCGATTTCCGCGTCCTCCGCCTTGATGGCGGGGTCGTTCTCGGGCACCACTTCGGCCTGCGCGTAGTTGTTTTCGAGGACAGGCAGGAGGGCCGTGGCCGCCGCCGCCGAACCGGCCATGAGGCTCAAACGCTCGAGAAAGTCGCGGCGGTTCATGGCACCGTGGGTATAGCGGTCGAAAAGCTCGATGTATTTCTGGTCCATTGTCGTCGTTCCTCTTCCGTTCAGCCGTCAGGGTCTTTAAACGTGGCACCTTGGCAACAGGATGACAATGGATTCGAACCTTCGCACTGCCGTGGCGTCCGGCATGGGCGCCATCATTGGCGGCGAACCCATGGAGCCCTCGCGCGCGCTGGAACGCCTGACCTCCACGCCGCACCTGATCTGCCATTCGGCCTTCCTGATCGAGCGTCTCGGCATCGCGGCGCAAGCCTCGCGCGCCGCGATCCGCGCCGCCC
>NZ_JBGSOZ010000203.1:0-10391 GCF_041738905.1 Aestuariivirga sp. | reverse complement strand
GGCGCACTCCTGCACAGCCGCGAGGCCTCGGTGATGATCGACGCGGTGAAGGCCGGCAAGGTTCTGGAGACGACGGGCGCGGGCGACAGTTTCGTCGGCGCTTTCGCCACGGCACTGGCCGACGGCAAGACAGCCCATGATGCCGCCAAGTTCGGCTGTGCGGCGGCGGGCATTTCGGTGACGCGGCTCGGCACCGCCCCCGCCATGCCAACCCGCGCCGAAATCGAAGCGCTGCTCGGCAACTGACTCAAATCCACATCACGGGAAAGCATTGTTTCATGTCCGGCATTTCGTCCTATCGTACCATGTTCAGCCTCGAAGGCCGCAAGGCCATTGTTACCGGCGGCTCGCGCGGCATTGGCAAGGCCCTGGCCGAAGGGCTCGCCGCCCATGGTGCCGACGTGGCGATCGTCGTGCAATCGACCGTCGACCGCGCCGAGGCGCTTGCGAAGGACATCCGCGCCGCAGGCCGCGACGCCATGGTGGTGAAGGCCGACGTCTCGAGCGAGGCCGATACGGAACGCATGGCGGAAGAGGTTGTGGCAAGGTGGGGCCGCATCGACATTCTCGTCAACAATGCCGGTATCGTGCTCCCGGCCCATGCCGATGATTGCTCGCTCGACACATGGCGGCGCACCATGGCCGTCAACCTCGACGGCGTGTTCCTCGCATCCCGCGCCGTCGGGCGTCACATGATCCGGCAGAAGTCGGGCAACATCATCAACATCGGCTCGATGTCGGGGCGCATCGTCAACTGGCCATTCCGACATGCCGCCTACAATGTGTCGAAGGCGGGCGTCCACATGTTCACCAAGGCGCTCGCCACCGAATGGGCGGAACACAACATCAGGGTCAACGCGCTGGCCCCGGGCTACGTCCGCACCGAACTGACTGAGGAGGTGCTGAAGGAGCACCCGGATGTGGTCAACAACATGTGGGCCAAGGGTGCCGTGCAGAACCGCATCGGCTCGGTCGAGGAGCTTGTGGGAGCCGCCGTGTGGCTCGCCTCCGATGCCGCCAGCTTCACGACGGGCGAGATCGTCACCATCGACGGCGGCCTCACGCTGCGCTGATCACTTACGGATGAAGTGAAGCGTCGAGTAGGGTGCGCGGAACGCCGCGGCCTTCGGGTTCATCATGTTGCTGGCGGATTGAGGTTGATGCAATCGCGTTCGTGGATGCGATGGTTCTCTTCCACGAAGCCGAGGAGCGCTTTCTCGTTCTCATCCACCGGAGGATAGGAGAAACGGGCTTGCGAAGGCTTCAAGGATCACCGTACGTTCTGCTGCTGTGAAACGGAGGCTCGTCGTGGGCAAGTGGCTCTGCATCTTGTCGGCTGCGAAATCGCAGTCCGTGACGAAGGCTCGCGCGCCCTCATCGTCTTTCTGCATGCGTCCAATGGCTTTGCGCACCAGCATTCGCGAACCGCACAAGGCTTCGAGATGCCCGACGAGATAGCCCGCATCCGCGAGACCTTCCGCACCCGCTGCGCCAAGCCTGAGCCGCGCCCGCTGCGCGTCACCTGAAACCTCGCGCCGGCTGAAACTGATTCCTCTCATGGCAATGCCAATGCCGGAGGACAGAAGGGGTGCGATCTCGGCGGCAAGCTCATCCATCGTATGCGGCCCGTCCCCGCCTTCACAATCGACGTCGTGCTTCATCGCCACATGCCGGGCGAAGCCCAGCGCATAGCCCGCAACGAACGGCGCGAACCCATCCGGAAGCATCCCATCAACCTGATCCGTCAGGGCGTCGACCGCCATGCCGGCCGCCTTGCGCAGCACCGCTGTCCGCTTGTCCGCGCCTGGCACAAGAGGCACCACCGCCAGCCTAAGCGGCGGCTTCCTCCGGTTCATGTTGATGTCACGCCAACCCATCCGTCACCTCTCGCATCGCCAACTGTCGCGGCACACTACCGGCGGACGCGACATCCGCCTGTCAGACAAGCTGCGTCACGAACTTCGTATTGAGATAGCTCTCGATCGCCTCGCTGCCGCCTTCGGAACCGTAGCCGCTGTCCTTCATGCCGCCGAAGGGTACCTCGGGGAGCGCAAGGCCCAGATGGTTGATGGTGAGCATGCCGGTCTCGACGCGATCCGAAATCGCAGCGACCGTCTTGGCGGAGCGCGTGAAGGCATAGGCCGCGAGGCCATAGGGAAGCCGGTTCGCCTCCGCGATTGCATCGTCGACGCCCTTCACGGGGATCATCAATGCGACGGGGCCGAAGGGTTCCTCGTTCATGATGCGCATGCCGCGGTTGACACCGCTCAGCACGGTCGGCTGCAGGAAGAAGCCGTGATTGCCGATACGCTCGCCGCCGGTCACGACCTTGGCGCCACTGGCGGCCGCATCGCCAATCAGCTCTTCCACGGCGGCGCGGCGGCGTTCGCTCACCAGCGGTCCCATCACGGTATCGGCCGCGAGCCCGTCTCCCACCTTCACGGCACTGGCGAGCGTGCTGAAGCGATCCACGAAATCATCGTAGACGCTCTCCTGCACCAGGAAGCGCGTGGGCGAGACGCAAACCTGCCCCGCATTGCGGAACTTGGAGAAGGCCAGCGTCTTGCTGGCGGCTTCGATGTCGGCATCCGCGAAGACCATCACCGGGGCATGGCCACCAAGTTCCATCGTGGTCCGCTTCATGTGCTGGCCGGCCATGGCGGCCAGGTGCTTGCCGACGGGAACGGAGCCGGTGAAGGAAATCTTCCGCACCGCCGGATGCGGGACGAGGAAGTTCGAGACTTCAGCCGGAACGCCATAGACGAGGTTGAGCACGCCAGCTGGCAGGCCCGCATCGGCAAAGGCCTGGACAAGGGCAGCGGGCGACGCGGGCGTCTCCTCGGCAGCCTTGAGCACGACCGAGCAACCTGCGGCAAGCGCGGCACCCAGTTTCCGCACGACCTGACTCACCGGGAAATTCCACGGCGTGAAGGCAGCGACGACACCGACGGGCTCGCGAATGGCAAGCTGCTGGACGGCCTTGCTGCGCGCCGGGATCAGGCGGCCATAGGTGCGCCGTCCCTCTTCCGCCAGCCAGTCGAGAATGTCGGCTGAGGATTGCAATTCGGCGCGGGCCTCGCCCAGCGGCTTACCCTGTTCCAGTGTCAGGAGTTTCGCCACCTGTTCCAGCCGCTCGCGCAAGAGGTCGGCGGCGCGGCGGATCACCTTGCTGCGCTCGAAGGCCGAGGTGTCGCGCCACAGGGCAAAGCCTCTTTCGGCTGCAGCAACGGCTACTTCGAGATCAGTCATCTCCGCACATGCCACCGTGCCAATCTTCAGGCCCGTGGCGGGATTGATGACGTCGATCGTGCGGCTGGCGGAACCCTCACGCCATGCGCCATCCACGAACAGCAGCGTCGTTGTCATGTCTCGAACTCCGATATTGAAAGACGGTGGTCCGTTTACAGCGCTTTGGGCAGTTGAGGTAGGATCAGAACGTCTTGCAGCATTGCATGGCCTGCTCCCGGCGATCCGACCGGGCTTGACGCGCGACAGAGTTGAAAACGCTTTCACCCCGGATGCCGCTCACAGAACAGACAATTTGCAATTGGCAAACGCCTGCGCCAACAAAAATCCCGTTTCGGTTCTGGTGGTTAACACTCTGTTAACCTTGTTTTTACAAACAGTAAAGAATTGACAACTGAATACAACCAGAGCTTTCCACCCCCGGGATCGGGCAGGTTCGGCACTCAACCGCAATGTTGGCTGCAGGCCTGCCCGGGCTGATCTCTTGCCTGGGTGGCGGCAGTCTCTGGTCGTGGATACCCGGGGACACGATTCTGAGACTGGTTTCGAAAAGAAGAGGATCGGGGTTCCTTGAACCCGGAGTCTTCTTTCGGACCTGGTCACAGAAGTTGGGAAAGACGTCATCCCGCCGGGCGGGTTCCCTGTTCGCCAGCTTTCTCCTGGCAGGCACCCTCCTGCCCCTGTCGATGCCAACAGCTGCACTTGCCGGTGATTTCGCGATCACCTGGGGCACGTCCCCCTATACATGGACATCCGGCGCGCTCGGTCCACAGACTTATGCTCTGACGGACCAATATGGCTTTCAGCTCAATGCCCGCCTGCAGATCACGCGCACGGGCGGCATCGCAGCCGGTGGAACGCCCGACGATCTCACGGGCTATGGCACCAATCGCAGCCTGCAATTGCAATGGAACGCCAGCAGCGGAAGCAGCGGCATCGGCCAGTCGACCAACACGGCTACGCTGGAAGTGCTCAACGGTGCCACCGCCTATCCGGTCGACGATCTCTCTTTCCTGATCACCGACATCGATGCCACCGACGCAAACGCCAGCACCGACGTTTGCGACTTCGTCACCGTGACCGGCAACACCGGCACGCCAACCCTCTCATATGTATCGGCGACGGCCGCCACGCGATCCGTCAGGATCGGGCCGGGTGCCGGCAGCGGTTCCACACCGACGCTGGCCAGCAACCAGGCACAGTGCATCTACAACACCGGTTCCACATCGTCGCCCACTTCAAGCAACAATGCAAATGGGTCGATCCGCGCAGCGTTTCCGGCGGGAACGCATACCGCCACCGTCGCCTTCGACGAGTCGATCGAGAATGTCTATGGCGTCACCAGCCGCAATGCCGGCACGCGCGGCATCGGCATCTGGGATACCACCGCCTTCTCGGTCGCCAATACCATCTCGCTGGCAAAGTCGACCCCGACGACCCGCTACACGGCTGCGGGACAGGTCATCACCTACACCTTCACCGTGACCAACAATGGCCCGCTGCCGATCAACACGGGCCAGAACATCCAGATCCAGGACAGCAAGATCGGGACCTTCACCTGCGGGACGATTTCGACTGCCATCGCATCCGGCGGAACCCACACTTGCACAAGGACCTATACCGTCACCGTCACCGACGTCTCAAGTAGCGGTGGCGTTACCAACATTGCGATCGCGGGCGTGGGTACCGGCACCCAGAGCTTTGCAACACGCCTTCAGTCAAACTCCGTTCAGGTCACGGTTGCCAACGGCGCGATCGACGCCGTCAACGACAGCTTCATATCCACGCCGATCAACGGCACCTCGGGCGGCACCACAGCCTCGGTCTTCACCAATGACACGCTCGGCGGCGCGGCCTTCGCATCCTCGGCGGCGATCCCGGCACTGACGTCGAACGGCGGACTGACGGGTGCTGCGCTAAATGCTTCCGGCACGATCACCGTGCCGCCGGGAACCACGTCCGGGAGCTATACCCTGACGTACGAGATCTGCGATGCCGCCTTCACCTCGGTCTGCGATACGGCAACCGCAGCCATCCTCGTGTCGGCCTCACCGGCAACGGGCGGCACCTCGTGCGTAGGCACGAACGTGGCCATCAACGGCGGCTTCGAGCTTCCCAATTACGCGGTCGGCCCCTCCTACCGTTTCGTGACGTCGGTTCCGGGCTGGACCACCACGGACTCGGCGATCGAGATCTGGGACACGGGCTTCAACGGCGTGCCCGCACACACCGGAGACCAGTTCGCCGAACTCAACGCCAACATTGCCGGCACATTGACTCAGCCCCTGGCCTCCATCCTGCCCAGCACGCAGGTCGACGTCTACTGGGCACACCGGGCGCGCGAAGGAACCGACACCGCGCGCCTCGTCATCAGCGACAATGGCGGAGGATCGACCGACTACGGAAACTTCTCGACCTCGACGGCGGCCTGGGTCGTGCGTTCGGCCACGCACGTCGCGTCGTCCACGGCAACGACCTTGTCAATGGCATTCACCGCCGTCAGCACCGGATCGGGCAACATCAGCATCGGCAACTTTCTCGACACAGTCGAGGTCTGCCAGACCTATGTCACGCTCGATAAGACCGAGCTCTCGCGCACCGACACCGATGGCTCGACCACCGATACGGCAGGAGACATCGTCACCTATCAATATGCGATCTCGAATCCGGCCGGCAACAATCGCTCGCTCGGGGCCGTGAGTGTGACCGACGACAAGCTCGGAACCTTCAGCGTCGCCACACCGCTTTCGGGCGACTCCAACACCAACGGCTTTCTCGATCCGGGCGAAACCTGGATCACCACTGCGGCCCACACGCTGACACAGGCGGACATCAACACCGGCACCCTGACGAACATCGCCTACGCCTCCGCATCGACCGGAACCAACACGCTCCAATCCGTCAACGATCAGGTCACGATCAGCTTTTCCACGGTGCCGCAACTGGCCGTGGTGAAGACGGCGGCACTCGTGAAGGCGCCCGGCAACACGCTTCCCGGCGTGGCACAGGCGGGCGACACCATCAACTACACCTATGCCGTCACCAACACCGGCAATCTCACCTTCACCAACGTCGAGATCTCCGACGTCCACAACGGCACCGGTACCTGGGTAGATCCCACGCATGTGTCGCTGACCGACACCGGAACGGCAAGCGACTCTCCCGACAGCAATGCGGACGCAACGATCTGGGGCACGCTTGCTCCGGGCGACACGGTGAATTTCGCCACGGCCTACACCGTCATCCAGAACGACGTGGATACGCTGCAATGATCACGGCACAGCGAATTGCAGTCGCACCCCCGCTTCGCTGCAAGGCCCGCAGGCCACAGCCAAAACCCCGCGCGCGCGCGCGATGCGGTCCATCGAGAAAGCTCGATCCACCCGGCAATGATTTGCGGCCCTTCCGAAGTCCGGGCCGCTGGAAACGCCAGGAATGAAACCCGCAACCCACACAGATTTCTCCCTTCAACCGAAAATCAAGATGAGCAATGACATGAACAACAACACCATCATCCCCTCCCATCCTTTCGCCAGGCTTGCCACCGCAAGGGGCTCTGTCTCCATTCTCGCCATGATGGCGCTGGTGGTCTCCTCGATGCCGGCCTTCGCCGCCATCGACAACACGGCGACCGCCAACGGCACGCCAACGCGCGGCACCTATACCCCGGCAACCGACAGCGAGAGCGTCGATGTGGCGCCGGCCGCGCGCGCGCTCTCGGTGAGCAAGTCCGTCGCTTCGGCAACAACCGCCGCCGGTGTCACCGGTGTGGTCGACACGGGCGACACGATCACCTACCGCTATGTGATCACCAACACCGGCACCGTGACCCTCACCAATGTGGGTCCGGTCGACACGGGACCGACCTTCAATGCCGTTGCGGGCGGCAACAGCCTCACGGCCTTCACCCATGCACCATCTGATGCTTCCAACACGAGCGGCGTGGTGCCGGCTTCCGTTGGCCCCGGCCAGACGGTCGTCTTCACAGCGACTTACACACTCACACAGCTCGATTACCTGCGCGCCGCCCAGGTGGATGATGGCATCGACAACTCGGCCACGGCCGAGGCGCTCGATGGCACCGGCACGCCCATCCCGCTCACCACGCCCGTCACGCCGTCGACTGTCGAATACGACATCCCCGGCGCGCCTAACCTGCAGATCACCAAGGCTGCGGCACTCACGGAGACAAACGGCAACACCTCCGACGGTCTCGCCGAAGTCGGCGACACCATCGTCTACACCTACACGGTCCTCAACACGGGCAACGTGGCGATGGGCGACGTGGCGATCTCGGACGACCACGAAAATGGCCAGCCGGGCGCTGTTGTCCTCAGCTCGCTTGCAGGTCCCTTCGGCACGGGCACGGGCCAGTGGGAAGTGGCGAACGATACCGGCGTGACGCCGACGATCGGAAGCAACAGCGATGACGGCACGGACGGCGACTTCGACGTGATCGCCGTCGGCGGCCAGGTCGTCTTCACCTACCGCCACGTCGTGACCCAGGCCGAGTTCGACTCTCAGTAAACCCCAGGCATCAGGAGAAACACCATGCAGAAGATCACTGTCCTGAACATCCGCGGGCTGAGCCTGTCGTGTTCGCGCCTGTCCCTTGCCGCCATCGCGAGCGCCGCATCGCTCACGGGCCTCACGACCTATGCTTACGCGGCGGGCTCCATCGACAACAGCGCCATCGCGTCGGGCAACTATGGCGGCAATGCCGTGCCATCGCAGCCTTCGACAGCAACTGTCCCGTTGGCCGATCCATCATTGCAACTCATTGTTCTGAAAACCGGTGTGCTCAATGACGGAGGCAACGGCCTCGATGCGGGCGAGACCATCACTTACACCGTACAGGTCACCAACGATTCGAACGTGACTGTTACCAACGTGACGCCATCGGAAGACAATATCCAGTTCGGCGCCACGGCGGGTGGCGGCACGTTCGGGGCCTTCTCGCCGCTGAACGCGGCGACCCTGGCACCGGGCGCGTCTACGTCCTTCACGATCGACTACACCGTGACGGCAGAGGACATCTACCGCGCCGCCGCCCTTACCGACGGTGTGCAGAACACTGTCGACATTGCGGCCACCGGACCGAACGCAACCCCTGTGACGGGCACCGACACCTCGCAGAACACCATCCCTGCGGATCCGGGCCTCTCTGTCGTCAAGACCGCATCGCTCGTCGATAGCAACGGCAACAACCTGGCCGACATCGGGGAGGTCATCAACTACGAGTACGTCGTCACCAACAGCGGAAACGTGGCGATCGACGACGTGGCCATCAACGATACGCACGAAGGAACGCTCATCGGCGCCGGCCTGATCCTCGAAGTGGCGACGACATTGGCAGATGGACCGCTGGCCACATCGGCCGACCCGTCGCAGACGGGTGCCGCTGACGGAACGTGGGACCTCCTCGGACCGGGAGCCGCCGTCACCTTCAGGTATGCCCATACCGTCACGCAGACAGAATTCGAGGCTCAGTAAGCCACGATCATTCAGCTGACCTGAAACAATGGCGCATCTGCGACAGCAACCTGAGGCAGGCCGCAAGGCCGGCGGGAAACGCTTGTTTTCCCGCCGGCTTGCCGTGGCCCTGCTGATGCTGGCGCAGACGCAACCAACCCTTGGCGCCATCGTGAACGATGCGGTGGCGACAGGCAGTTTCGAGGGCGCAGCCGTGACATCGGCGGTTTCCTCGGTTTCGATCGACGTCTCTCCCGCCGAAACCGTGTTCACCGCCGTCAAGGCCGGCACCTACCAGGACAGCGACGGCGTGCCCGGCACGACGGCGGGCGACACGATCTTCTACACCGTCTCGATCACCAACACCGGCAACATGCCCTTGACCGGCGTGCGGGTCACCGACCCCATGATCGAGATCGCCTACACCACAGGCGACATCGCCAATCCGGGCACATTCGATCCCGGCGAGACATGGGTTCACACCGGAACCTACGTGCTGACGTCCGATGACATAGCGACCGAAGGCGGCGGCGATTCCGACATCGACAATAGTGCCACGATCGAGACCAGCGAGCTGCCGCCACGCGTGGTCGATGCCGTGGTGCCGCTCACGATCAATCCCGCAGTGGCAACCGTCATCGGCACGGTGTTCGAGGACCGCAACGGCAATGGCGTCTTCGATCGGGGCGAAAAGCCTGCGGGAGCGGGCTATGTCGTGGACATTCTCGATGCCAGCGGCGCGGTGACCGGCAGCGCCATCACCGATGACAACGGGACCTACTCCGTCACCCTTCCGCCGGGGACGGCCTATCGCATCGTCTTCAGGAGACCGGGCGGACCGGTGCTTGGCGAGATCACCGACCTCGACCTGCCGACCGGGCAGACAATTGTCGACCAGAACATGCCTATCGATCCCTCGGGCGTGGTCTACAACGCACTCACCCGCAAGCCCGTTTCGGGCGTGACCGTCACGCTCACCAGCAGCGCGGGCGATCCGCTGCCGGCGGCCTGTTTCCTCATTCCGTCACAACAGAACCAGGTCACCAGAAATGACGGGCGCTACCGCTTCGATGTCATCCCTGGCGCCTCGGCGTCGTGCCCCGCCGGCCAGACCGAATACCGGATCACGCTGACGACGCCCGCGGGCTATCAGCCTGGACTGTCCACGCAGCTTTTGCCGCAACCGGGCATTCTCGATGCCGAAACCTGCCCGCCCGACGCCATCCCCGGCGGCGCCTGCCAAGTGACGGACAGCAGCGCGCCACCAACTGGCAGCGCGCTCTACTGGATCGCCTTCCTGTTCGGAACGGGCGACCGCGACATCGTCAACAACCACCTGCCGGTCGATCCTTTGGTTAATGTCACCAAGGGCTTCACGAAGTCGGTCCTCGACAAAGAGATCAGGCGCGGCGAACGCGCGGCCTATGTGATCGAGGCAACGGGCACCACGGTTTCACCCGCAACCATCGTCGACGTCATTCCGCCCGGCTTCTCATACGTGAAGGGCAGCGCGCGGGTGAACGGGACCAAGGTCACGCCGGAGATCGACGGGCGGCGCATCATCGCGACCGGGCTGGCGCCCGATGCCGATGGCCGCATCAGGCTGGCACTGACGCTCATCGCGACGGCAAGCGTCGCCACCGGCAGCCACACCAACACGGCGCAATTCATCG
>NZ_JBGSOZ010000177.1:0-18227 GCF_041738905.1 Aestuariivirga sp. | reverse complement strand
AGCCGATCTTCGGCGGCGGCAGATCCTTGCCGAACCAGGTCTTGTAGGACTTGGCGTAGAAGTCGAACTCGACGCCGGTCATCGCCTCGTGGAGCGAGGTGTTGACGAAGTTCAGCCAGTCCTGATCACCGCGCTTGACGCCGCAGGCATAGGTCTGCGGGCCCCAGCCATAGCCGGAGTCACGATATTGGCCGGGCTTCTGCGTGATGTACCAGAACACCGACGATTGGTCGGTCGCGGCTGCATCGGCGCGTCCCGATTCGAGAGCCTGATACATCAGGTCCACCGATTCATACTGGTCGACCTTGGCTTCGGGCAGCGCCTTGTGCACCAGTTCCTCGGCATAGACGTTCTGCAGGACAGCGACGGTGACGGCCGAGCCCGCTGCCTTCATGGCCGCATGGTCGGCATACTTGCTGTCGTTCTTGAGCATGAGGCCGACACCCTCGCGGTAGTAGGGAATCGTGAAGGCGATCTGCTGGGCGCGTTCACCTGTCACCGTCATGAACTGGCAGGTGATGTCGACCTTGTCGGTCGTGATGTTGGGGATGCGGGCATCGGACGCCTGGTTCACGAATTCGATCTTGTCCGGATCGCCGAAGAGCGCCTTGGCAATGATGCGCCCCATGTCGACGTCGAAGCCCTGAAGCTTGTCGTCAGCTCCCTTGAAGTGCCAGGGCGCATTCGTGCTGCCCGTTCCCATCACGAGGACGCCGCGTGCCAGAACTTCATCGAGCTTGCTCTTGGCATCCTGGGCGTGAGCGGTGCCAACAGTCATCAGGGACACTGCAGCCAGCAGCGCCGCGATACGAACCTTGTTCATCATTTCGTTTCCTCCGATTGATGTCCAATATAACAGACATCTGTCTCGTAATTTGGACAAGCATATCCTTCGTCAATCCTGCAGGATTGTCAAATGCTGGAGGGACGAAACGACTGGCCTGAACGTTCAGTGATCTTGCAGGCACAGGATGACAGTTGGGACAGATGCAATTGCTTGCGCTCACCTGCTTCCCGGCAGGCGATGGAGGATCGAGGTCTCCCGTATGAGACAATCTTGCCGCCCTGAGGATGCGGCCGGGTCATGCGGCATCGCGGTCTGCATTTTCCCGGCGGACGGGGAACTGATGATCGCATGGCATGGAGCCTGCGTGCTATCCAATAGTTATTCAATGAAAAACTCTCTGGCCACTTTCCCATCTTTGGTTGGACAGCCCACATCGAAGACTGGTTTTCGATGGCTCGGTTTGAAACCACAGGAACCCGGATGCGCATCAAACGGCTTCTTTTGAAACTGCAACTGCCCTTGAGGGCGACCACGGCGGCTGTGCTGTCGCTCGTGATCGCACAGGCGCTGCAACTGCCATTTCCGCTCTACGCCTTCATCGCCGCCGTGATCGTCACCGATCTGCAACCGGCCACCAGCCGGCAGCTGGGCTTGCGCCGCATCTGGGCGACGGTGATCGGGGCAAGTTGCGGCGCGGCCATGGCCCAAGTTGTGCCTTCTGGTGTCATGGGCGTAGGCATTGGCATTCTTGCCGCAATGCTGCTGGCCCAGTTTCTCAAGGCGGGGGAAGGCGTGAAGGTCGCGGGATACATCAGCGGCATCGTGCTTCTCGAGCATGCCGCTGAACCCCACACCTATGCGTTTCTGCGCTTTGTCGAGACGGTCATCGGCGTGCTCGTTGCGTGGGGCATCAGCTACATCCCCAGGCTCTTCCGGGATGATACGCAGACTCCTCCAGACAAGGCCTCGTGAGAGACCCCGGTCGCGCCGCGCCGCTGATCGCCGGTCAGTGACCGCTGAAGACCAGCGTCTTCATCGGGATGAACAAGGCCTGGACGCGCAGGATCATCGCGTGGACAAGTGCCACCGTGTCAATCATGTGGAGCGTGAACCAGGTCACCGTGCTGAGATCCTCGCTGACGAGGCGCTCGTGATTGTTCGTGTAGAGGTTCACGATGCAGTTGCTGCCTGGCGTCAATGCGTCGAGACCGCCTTCATAAAGGGGTTCGAGAATGACGAGCAGCGTTCCCGGCTGGGTAACCTGCCTCACGTCGACGAGTTGCTCGCCGGCGCGTATCTGGCCAGAGGCGATATAGTCCTGCACCCTGACCACGACCAGCGGAACGATCTTCAAGGGCATGGACACACAGGTCGCCTCGCCGGACATTCCAACCTTGGCCACTCCGGCCTCGATCTGGCCGAAGCCGGCCTGCAGCCGCCGTGCACCTTCGCCATGAGGGATGAGCACACCGGCGGGACGCATGATGGGGGTCACGACATCGCCAATCTGAAGGATGAATTGTTCGACGCGTCCGTCAACACCGGCATAGACGACCATCTTGTCGAGTTCGACTTGCGATTGCTTCAACGATGCTTCGGCACTGGCCTTTTCGGCGGGAAGCAAGGTCGACACCTTGATCTGGGCCGCCTCCAGATTGGCCCGTGCTGCAGAGAGCTGGCCTTCTGCGCCCGCCAGGCTCGTCGTCAGCATTTCAAGCTGGCGTTCTGAAACCGTGCCGGACTTGCGGTCAAACAATTCCTGTTTGGTCGCCAGTTCGTCGGCAATCTGCTTCCTTGCGTTTTCCGCTTGCTGAACTTGTCCCTCGGCGACCGCGATGTCGGCCTGCGCCATGATCGACTGGGCATCGATTTCGGCAATCCGGCGCTTTGCATACTCGACGGCCGCTTCGGTCTCGGTGCTGTCCACCTTGAAGAGAGGCTGGCCCTTTTTCACCTCTGCGCTTGCTTCGACATAAATCTCGGTGACCCTGCCCGTGGTCTCAGGAAGGATCGGGACTGTCCGGAATGCCGACGTGGCGCTGGTGGTGGAGGGATGGAAGTAGAAGATGGTAGTGATGAGCAGGATGGTGAGGATGAGACAGCCGGTGATACCCCAGCGGAGCTCATACCAGACTGAGAAGAAGGTAATTTTCCTACCCTGAAGAAACCGCCGAACGAGATAATCCGGCAGGATTGTCAGCATGGAACAAAGTGTAAGCTCAAGCATGGGATCAGGCCTTCTCGACCAATGCTGACTGCGTGGCAGGCGCTTCGGTTTCAGGCGCTGGCGGCGGCTCGTCAGGTGTTGCCTTCGCTGTGCCTGCAATTCTCTCCACGGCGTCCGCGATGCGTCTTACCGGATTTATGAAATCGGGGAGATCAATCACCGCAAGCAGAAGCCCGATGATCCAGAAGACGTGCTGATGCGTGAACAGCGATATGAGGCCCAGCACTGCAACCACCTCGAACTGCAGCTTCTTGTGGCCCATCCGCTCCGGCAGCGAATGCAGCCAGAAGAAGAACACGCCCAGCAACACAACGGAGATCACCACGACCACCGTGGTGATCACGTAGAGCGTGTCGGTCCCGCCTGGCGCTGTAATGAACCAGGGAAGCGTGTGGGGAGCCATGGGATGCTGCGTTGCCGACATGTGCGTTCGTCCGTCTGCTGCCACGGAGTCGCGCCCTCCTTCTAGAGGTCGCTGCCGTGGAGTTGAAGTTCGTAATTCACGATAACACGAAAGTCATCGAGCCGGTCATCAGTGTCATCCGGATTTTCAGTGTCGACATAAGCATATCGCACGCGAAGCCACAACGGCGCCAGCCATTCGAGATTGCCCTCGAGAGCGCTGAATCGGTAGTCCGCCGTAAAGTCATATTCATTGTTTTCGGGCAGGCCCGAGTCAACATCGAGGTCAATTGCGGCGAGTGCAGACAGCACCAGTCCCTTGGCGCCCAGTTCCTCGAAATCGTAGGAGGCACCGAGCAGAAGCGCTTGTTCGCCCGCGCGATTGTAGTCCTTCACGATCATGCTGGTGTAGCCCGGCCATGATCCGTAGGGAGCCTGCCAGTTGCCGTCCGATCCGTTGCCCGTGTATCCGGCGGTCAGCGTCAGGCCGCGATGGATGACATCACCCTTGATGCCAAACACCCATGCGTCGAAGTCAGGCCCGGTCAGCAATTCATCACCGATGCCGGACTGATACATGAACTGGCCGGACACGCGGAGTTTGGTGTCTTCGGCCACGGGCGCCGTCCAGATGGCGTCGCTGTAGGACGATGCAAGCAGGTCGGGCACCACGTAGAGCGATGTGCGGGCCTTCAACTCGTCGATGGGTGAAAACTCGAGTCCGCCGAGGAACATATCCGAATCCTCATTGACCCCGGCCGCATTGGCGATGTCGATGAATTCATCTGAATTGCGCTGCTTCATCGCGGTCAGCACGCCCGCATAGTAGCCCACCAGCCCAAGCTCGCCCTTGAGCGACACGCCCTCGAAGGTGTTGGGCGTCATGCGGCTGTCCTGCGGATTGACTTCCGGCTGGTTCACCAGCTGGCGGTAGAGTGTGAGCACCTGCTCTTCGTATTTCAGCGCGGCATAGGCCTGCCCGAGGACGCCATAACCTTCCTGCCCCGGCTTGAGCAGCAAGGTTCCGTCACGATCGTCGGGCGCCCAGAGCGGTTGTGAAGTGTAGCCGACGAGACCAAATTTCAGAACGTCCGAGATCCAGTCGGTCTCGTAGCCGATCCAGCCGCCGCCGGCCCATGCAGCGGGATCGGAACCCGACGTGTTGTCGCGATCAAAGAGATAACTGCGGAAATGAAGCGTGAGGGCTGCATCGTCAAACAGCGCACGCTGGATTTCGCTGACAGGTTCAGGCGCTGGCACCGCATCGGCCGCAAGTGCTGCACCGTGCATCAACACGGCGACCACGGTCCCAGTCAGCAAAACATTCTTGCTAAAGTTGTTTCTAAGTATCGACCACATCTGATTCCCTCCCCCAACAAGAAGCATAGCCCGAAAGCCAAGCTGGTGGTGATTGTATCGGGAATTGTCTCGCTCTGTTTGACACAGGTCAACACACTCGGAATTCCAAGAGGTAAATCTTGCCCGACTTGTCTGGGACCAAAGTCACCGGAAAGTGCCGAGGAGTGTGCTGCCCACGTGGCGCATTCATTTGATCAAGGGGAGACACCTATGGCTGACAACAACATCGACCGCTTCTTCGTGATGCATGCCGCGCGCGCTGACCAGTGGCGGGAAGCATTGACCGCTGCTGAACAATGGGCTGCAGGCACTGGCAGCCGCGCCGAGGTGGAGCAGGAGCTTTCCGACATTGCGTTGATAGAAGAATTCCACGCCTATCCCGGCCTGCGGCTGATGGCCCGCCTGCGCGAACGAATCGGTGCGGGCGACGCAAGCGCTGTCGCCAGCATGGTGCGCCGGATGGCCGATGCCATTCTGACCAATTCCTACGCGCAGCAATCAGATGGCGATCCGTCTTCCGATTCTGACGATGGCCTGCCCGATGTGCTGCCGAGCGTTGTTTCGCGCCGCGAGCAGCACCGTCCCTATTTTGAAGTACTTCTGGTAACGCCGCAGCCTGCGTCACGCTGGCCCGCCATGGCGGCCGAGTTCCGCCGGTTGCGCCGCGTAGAGGATGGCTTCATCTATGAGCCGGTCATCGTCGGCAGCTTCGAAGACGCGCTCTGCGCCACGCTCGTCAATCCGCAGATCCTGGCTGTCATCGTGGCAGAAGGATTTGCGTTCCACTCCGTGCATGAAGCACCCGTGCTACGCTCCATCCTGGACAAGACGCTGGGCAAGCTCGACAGCAGCGCGTCTGCGCTCAAACTCGCCGGTGCCCTCAAGAAGATCAGGCCGGAGCTTGATGTTTACGTAACGACCGATCGCGACGTCGAGACTCTCGCCGCGTCGAAGGAATCGGCTTGCGTCCGCCGGATATTCTACGCGGTGGAGGAGATTCTCGAAATGCACCTCGCCATTCTCGAAGGCATCCAGGCGCGCTATGAGACGCCGTTCTTCGACAACCTGAAGCGCTATGCGCAGCGTCCCGTCGGAACCTTCCATGCGCTGCCGATCGCGCGCGGCAAGTCGGTTTTCCGGTCCGGCTGGATTCGTGACATGGGCGAGTTCTACGGCATCAACCTGTTCCTCGCCGAGAGCAGCGCAACGACCGGCGGCCTTGACAGCCTGCTGGAACCCACCGGCAACATCAAGAAGTCGCAGGACATGGCGGCGCGCGCGTTCGGCGCGGACCATGTTTTCTTCGTCACCAACGGCACGTCGACCAGCAACAAGATGGTGGTGCAGGCACTGGTTGCTCCGGGTGACATCGTCATCGTCGACCGCAACTGCCACAAGTCGCATCACTACGGCCTGGTGCTCACGGGCGGGCAGCCGCTCTATGTCGAAGCCTATCCGCTCACGCAGTACTCGATGTATGGCGCCGTGCCGCTGCAGGCGATCAAGTCCGCGCTACTCGACCTCAAGGACGAAGGCCGGCTCGACCGTGTGCGGCTTCTCGACCTCACCAACTGCACCTTCGACGGGCACATGTACAACACCCGCCGGGTGATGGAAGAGTGCCTCGCGATCAAGCCCGATCTCATCTTCCTTTGGGACGAGGCATGATCCGGCTTCGCGCGCTGGTCGCCGTTCCTCAGGCCGCGCACCGGCATGGGCGCTGCCGCTGAAATCGAAAGCTGGCTCGCCGAGCCGGCATCGGTCGAGGCCTACGAAAAGCAGCAGAAGGCCTTGGGCGCCAAGCCGACGCGCGAACAGTTGTTGAAGACCAGGCTCGTTCCCGATCCCCGCAAGGTGAGGCTCCGGGTGTACCAGACGAATTCCACCCACAAGTCCATGTCGGCGATCCGTCAGGGCTCGATGGTGCTGGTCAAGGACGTCGATTACCCGAAGGTCGAAAGCCAGTTCCACGAAGCCGTGTTCACGCACGCTTCGACGAGCCCCAACCAGCAGCTGATCGCCGGCCTCGACGTGGCGCGGCGCCAGATGGAGCTGGAGGGATACGGTCTCGTGATGAACGCGATCTCAATCGCGCTCCGGATCAGGGCCGCGGTCAAGAATCATCCTTTGATCTCGAAGTACTTCCGTATCCTGGGGGCTGACGAACTGATCCCCGAGGCCTACAGGCAATCGGGCTTCAAGGATTTCCTGTCACCGGGCACGAACTGGGGTGATATCGTGAAGGCGAGGGACGAGGATGAGTTCTATCTCGATCCGACGCGCATGACGCTGGTCTGCGGCGATGCCGGTTTCGACGGCACCCAGTTCAAGGGCATCCTCGCCAACCGCTTCAACATCCAGGTCAACAAGACCTCGCGCAACTCGGTGCTGCTGCAGTCCAACATCAACAACACCAGAAGCGATGTCGCTCATCTGCTTCGCGTGCTGGCTGAAATCTGCGGCGAGATTGAGGAAGGCCTGCGGAGTGGCGGAGAAGGCGCGAAGAAGGCTCTCGCAAATCGGACCAAGGCCCTCATGCACGATGTGCCGGACCTGCCGAACTTCAGCCGCTTCCATGATGCGTTCCGCAAGGATGCGGGCAAGAAGACCCATGAAGGCGACATGCGCACGGCCTTCTTCATGGCCTATGACGAAGCCTCCTGCGAGTACGTGCCGCTCAATGGATCCGAGATGGACAAGCGGCTGGCAAACGGACCCGATCTTGTCTCGGCGAACTTCGTCATTCCCTATCCGCCGGGCTTCCCCATCATGGTGCCGGGTCAGGTGCTGACTGCCGAGACCATCGGCTTCATGCGGAAACTCGATGTGAAGGAAATCCACGGCTACGAGGCCGCAAGGGGCTTGAAGCTGATCAGGCCGGACGCTCTTGGAAACGGCCGCAGCAAGACGACCAAAGCCTGAACGAGAAGAGGGGAGAAATTCATGTTCAGCTACATCGCAGACACCTTGCGGGCAAACCCGCAACTGGCGATCTTCTTCACACTCGCCGTGGGCTATTGGATTGGTGCGCGGAAGTTCGGCAGCTTCAGCCTTGGCGCCGTCACGGGTACGCTATTGGCGGGAATCGTGATTGGCCAGCTCGGGATCGAGATATCGGGTCAGGTGAAGTCGGTCTTTTTCATCATGTTCCTGTTTGCCGTGGGCTTCGGCGTGGGTCCGCAGTTCGTGCGCGGCATCGCGACAGACGGATTGCCGCAGGCGGTTTTCGCCTTGGTGGTCTCGGTTCTCTGCCTGTTGTCTGTCTACATCGCTGCGATTGTAGCGGGCTATGGACCGGGGCTTGCTGCAGGACTTCTCGCAGGGGCTCACACGATCTCGGCATCGATCGGCCTTGCCACTGACGCAATCAACAACTCCAGCTTGACCCCCGAACAGGCGAAGGCCGAACTCGACCTGATCCCTGTCGCCTATGCCATCACCTATCTTTTCGGCACGGTGGGAACCGGTTGGATTCTCGCCTTCCTCGGACCAAAAATTCTGGGTGTCGACATCCAAGAGGAGTGCGCTCGCTATGAGCGCGAGATGTCGGTGGGTGCTCCGGAGTCGGGCTTTCTGAGCGGACGCCGCAAGCGCGAACTTCGCGCCTATCGCGTCCCGGAAGGCGGCAAGGTGGTTGGCATGACAGTGGCGCAGGTCGAACGGGATCTCCTGCCGGGTGAGCGCATCTTCGTTGAGGGCCTGCGCAGCGGTAACGAAATCGTCGAGTATACGCCTGACACGACTTTCAAGCCCGGCGACGTCGTCGCGGTCGCGGGACGGCGGGACATACTGGTGAACGTTCTGGGCCAAGGCGTCGAGGTGGACGATGTTGAGCTTCTGGATGTCCCGGTCGAGGCCGTGGACGTCCTCATCACCAACAAGGATCTCGACGGTCGCACGTTGGCTGAGGCTGCCGAGAAGCCCTTTGCACGGGGCGTGTTCCTGAACTCGATCCGGAGAGGCTCGGCGGCGGTGAACATTCCGGTTCTGCCCCAGACGAAACTCAACCGGGGCGACGTCGTTCGCGTCGCCGGAACCAAGGCCAGCATTGACCGCTTCGTGGCGGCCGCGGGATTTGCCGACCGGCCTGTGACAGTCACCAACATGGTTCTGGTCGGCCTGGCGATCATGATCGGCGGACTGATCGGCGCCTATGTCATCCCCATCGCCGGTGTTCCCATCACGCTGTCCACATCGGGTGGCGCGCTCGTCGCGGGGATATTCGTCGGCTGGCTGCGCACGGTGAAGCCCCAGATCGGCAACGTGCCTCAGCCGACCTTGTGGTTCATGAACTCTGTTGGCCTCAACGTTTTCATCGCCATCGTCGGTATCAGCTCTGGCCCGACCTTCATCGCTGGGCTGAAGCAGGCGGGGTTCGGGATCTTCTTCTGGGGTATCTTTGCCACTGCCGTGCCAATGCTGCTTGCGCCGCTCATCGGAAAGTATCTCTTCCGCTTTGATCCTGCGATCAACCTGGGCTGTTGCGGCGGCGCGCGCACTTCGACGGCATCTGTCGCCATGGTGGGCGATGTCGCAAAGTCGGATGTGCCGATGCTGGGCTACACCGTGCCCTATGCCGTGAGCAACACGCTGCTCACGCTTTGGGGCCTCGTGATCGTGCTGTTGATCCTCTGAGACGCGTTACCAGCGTAATTGCTGCACCATCCGGTTGACGGGATCATTGCGGAGATGTCCCAGCCTTCGCAAGCCCAGAAAACCGGGTGGCCTTCCTTCCAAAGCCTTCCTCCAACTCTCGATTTTGATCTGATGAGTTCGCCATGGAAACGATGACACGCTTCGAACTGGACGAACTGACCACGCTGGTCATTGGCATCATTGCCTTGTTTGTCGGGCGCTGGATCCGCCATTCGGTTCCCTTCCTCCGCAAGATCGACATGCCGAACGCGGTGGTGGGAGCGATGGTCGTCGCGCTGATCGTCCTGGTCATGCAACTGCTTCTCAAGATCGATGTGGCCTTCGGCTCGCGCATCAAGGATGGGTTGCTGCTGATCTTCTTCACGTCCATCGGGCTTTCGGCGAAGCTTGCCGCGCTGAAAAGCGGCGGCAAGCCCCTGGTCATTCTTTGCGGCGTCACGATTGCGGCACTGGTCGCCCAGAATCTGTCCGGGGCGGCGCTGGTCGCGGCCTGGGGCGCCCATCCGGCCTATGGCGTTCTGGTCGGCTCGCTCTCGTTCGTGGGCGGGCCCGGCACGGCGATGGCCTGGGCGAAAGAACTTCAAGCGCAAGGGCTGCAGCACGCGCAAGTGGTGGCAGTGGGCGCGGCAACTCTGGCGGTGATCACGGGAGCTCTGGTATCGGGGCCCGTGACGGGCTGGATCGTCAAGCGGCACAAGTTGCGTGCATCCGTGGGCACACCCTCGGATGTCACTTTCATGGTGCCGCAGGAGGAGAAAACTCCGGAGCCCCAAGGTTCGACACAGATCGAAAGCCTTCTCTCCACCGTGTTTGTGTTGGCGATGGCGGTTCTGATCGGCGAGAAGCTCAACGACTATGCCAGGGAGGCCGGCTTCCTCCTGCCGGGCTTTCTCAGCGCCATGATCGCAGGCGTGCTGATCACCAATCTTGCCGATGCCTTCAAGTACAAGCTTGATTTCGCTCCCATCGAGCGCGGTGGAGCCGTAGCTCTGCAATTGTTCCTCGTCATGGCGCTGATGTCGACGCCGCTGATTTCAGTCGCGGTCATTCTCGTTCCGCTGGCGCTCAACGTCGTCATTCAGGTGGTTGTTACCGTTGCCATCGCATACTTCGTGCTCTTCAGGCTGTTGGGGAGCGACTACGACGCGGCTGTGACTTCCGGAGGGTTCCTTGGGTTCGGCCTGTCCTCGATGCCGGTTGCCATGGCCACGATGGACGAAATCGGCCATCGCTACGGGCCTTCACCCAAGGCGTTTCTCCTCATCACGCTGGCGGGCTCGTTCTTCGTCGATCTTGCAAATGCCGTGGTCGCGAAGGGATTTCTTGCTCTTCCCTACTTCTCGATTGCCGCACCTGCGGCGGGCGGTTAGGCTGCGCGACAACAGGAGAAAATCTTGCACGATCTTTTGACAAGCATCCGCGAGCGGAAGCTTCTCTGGCTTCTGGCCTTCGTCCCGCTTCCGCTTCTCGGTCACTCGGTTTTCCATCTGCCGTCGACCCTGTTGTTCGTCCTCTCGATCCTGGCCATCATTCCGCTTGCCGCGCTCCTCAGCCTTGCGACCGAGCAGGTTGCCGAGCGCACGGGAGACTCCGTCGGCGGGCTCCTCAACGCGACGCTTGGTAACCTCACCGAGCTGATCATCGCCCTCGCGGCGCTAAAGGCTGGCGAGTACATGCTGGTCAAGGCATCGATTGCCGGCGCCATCGTGACCAACACGCTCTTCATGACCGGCGCTTCGTTTCTGCTCGGCGGGTTGAAGCATCACGTGCAAGAGTTCAACAGCGGCAATACGCGTGTCCAGGTGGCGATGCTGTTCATCGCGGCTTTCGGCCTGCTGATCCCGTCGGCCATGGCTGCAGCCGATACCCACGCCGTGCCGCAGTCGCTCAGCCTTGTCATATCCCTTCTCTTGATAAGCGCCTACGGCCTTGGCCTCGTCTTCACCTTGGGCACGCACCGGAAATTCTTTGCATCCGGAGCAGCTCATGGCGCTGGGGCGAATGAACATGCTGAGCATGTGTGGCCTGTGCCGCTCGCTGTCGGCACCCTTCTCGGGGCCACCGTCGTTGTTGCACTCGTCAGCGAAGTCTTCGTGGAGTCGCTGACCGAAGCTTCCGCACAGCTGGGACTTAGCCCCGCATTTGTGGGCTTCATCGTGGTCGCGATCGTTGGAGCGGCTGCGGAAATGGTGGCTGCCTTCTCGGCCGCACGCAAGAACCGGCTCGACCTCAGTGTCGGAATTTCCTTCGGCAGCGCCACCCAGATCGCCCTCTTCGTGATGCCGGCTTTGGTTCTGTTGAGCTATGTCCTGGGGCCAGCGCCGATGACGCTGGATTTCTGGCCGGGTGCCATCGTCATGATCTTCATCGCGGTTTTCACCGCTGCGCTGGTCACCGCCACCGGGCGTTCCGCCTGGTTCCTCGGCGTGCTGATGCTGATGATCTATGCCATCTTCGGCGCCACGCTCTTCATCATTCCTCCGGCTGCGTGAGGTCCGACATGCCGGGCAGCGCAACAGAAGAGGTGAGGAAACGCGTTCTCAACCCGGTGGAACGCCTGTCCGAAATCCTCTTCGGCCTGATCATGGTGCTCACCTTCACGGGCTCCCTCAGCGTGGCCACAGCCGAACGCGCGGATGTGCGCGAGATGCTGATCGGCGCAATCGGCTGCAACCTTGCCTGGGCCCTCATCGATGCCATCATGTATCTCATGGCCTGCATGAGCGAGCGCGGCGCCATGCGGCAGACAGTTCTTGCCATCCGCAAGGCGGGTTCAACGGCTGAAGCACATGAGGCGATCAGCGGTCAACTTCCGCCGCTCGTCGCTGCCGAGCTGCGGCATGAGGACCTGGAGCGCATCCGCCACAGCATCCTCGCACTCAAGCCATCCAGTGGCGGCCTTGGATTACAGGGTCGTGACGTCAGAGGTGCGATCGGGGTGTTCCTGATTGTCGTCGCCTCCACATTTCCAGTGATCGTGCCATTTATCTTCTTGCCTGACGCGGCAATCGCCATGCGGCTGTCGAACGCCATCGCCATCGTGATGCTTGCGATGATCGGCTTCGGCTATGGCAAGGCCTCGGGCCAGCCGCCGCTGTGGATGGCAACGGCAATGGTCGTTCTGGGAGTGGTGCTTGTGTCGGTCACCATTGCGCTCGGAGGGTAGCCAGACCTCTTCAACGGCAACGGCAACTTCGAGCCAGTTCACTGGCTGCCAACAGCCAGAACAGGAGGCCGCATGTTTGAGAGAATTGGAGAGTGTATCGGCTAGTTGTTGCTACACCCTTCCGTATGCATTCCGCAAAACTGCTTGACTGTGACCTTGTCCCACCGTCTCTTGAACGGACCGCGACAACACTTCCAAACCGGCAGGCTGACCAAGGATCGCGGCATGTGGAACGGCGATGGCAAGAATTCTGGATTTGATGGACGACACATTGATCGGCAGCGGAGTCGAGGTTGCGCCGCTTCTGTCCCAGCCGGGTGACGACTTGCTGGATCAGGCGGCTTCGGTCGGCCTAGTGGCCTTCGCTCCTTCCCCGATGTGGCAATGGCAGCCGCTGAATGGCTCCATCAGCGGGGGTTTTACAGCACGCACCGCCGGCACAGCGGATGCTCCGTCACAAGAAGCTGAACCTGCTGCCACCATAAAGTTCTCGAACCCTCTTGCCGCGGCCGACCAGCCGGACTTGTCGGGAGACCCCCGCTGGAAGAATGACGAGCATCTGGTCATGACCAATGCCGGTTCGGTGACCTCGCAAGCCCCCACGGCAATGCAGTCCGATGATTTCTCCACCATGTTCCGCGCCGATGGCCGGGGCGTGACGATCGGCATCCTGTCGGACTCGTTCAACGTCGGCACCGGTTTGTCCACCAGCTACGCCGACGACATGGCGAGCGGAGATCTGCCCGCCGGCATCAACATCCTGGACGACAGCGCCAACGGCTCGCTGATCGACGAGGGCCGCGCCATGGCGCAGTTGATCCACGACGTGGCGCCGGGCGCGGCGATGGCATTCCACACCGCCTTCACCGGCGAGGCCGAATTCGCGCAGGGCATCCTCGACCTCGCCGCGATCTCCGACATCGTCGTGGACGATGTCAGCTATTCCAGCGAGCCGGTCTATATGGACGGGATCATCGCACAGGCGGTGGACATGGCTTTCGCCTCTGGCGTCGCCTATTTTTCCTCGGCCGGCAACAGCGCGATGGAGGCCTATGAGTCCGCCTATGTCAGCGTCGACCTGTCTGCTCCGGCGGGCCTGAGCGCCGGCGACGAGGCGATCCGGCAGTTCCTCGCCGCGAACGGCTATGAGACAGCGCACGACTTCGACCCCGGCGCGGGGGTGGACATCACCCAGGGCCGCGGGCGTTTCGTAGGCCAGCGACGAGTGCGGCCGCTCGGTGTTGTAGTCCTCAGTCCACGCAGCGACCGCCCCCCGAGCCTGGTCGAGACTGAAGAACAAGGTCTCGTTCAGCAGCTCGTCTCGCATCTTGCCATTGAAGCTCTCGACGCAACCGTTCTGCATGGGCTTCCCCGGCATGATGTAGTGCCACTCGATCCGCTGATCCTTCGCCCAGGCCGATGTGTTCCGCCTCGATACAGAGACCGGTTATATCGTGCTGATGTCCCGCGCGACGGGTCGCACCCAGGCCAATGGATTCAGCGGCGGAGCCGCCGTCGCGGACGATGGAACGGTCGCCTACATCTCGCAGGCCACCAACCTGACGCCCAACGACACCAAAAATCAGGGTGACGCTTTCGTTACGCAATTCAAGAATGGCGTGTTCACAACGACAGTATTGTCGGTGGATTCAAACGGCGAGTTGTTCACCAGCCGCAATCAGACCACCCATGTCGACATTTCATCCAATGGAAAGGTCGTGGCATTCGGGACGGACACCGACGACGACCTGCACCCTGAAGTCAGCATCTGCAGGTTCGAAGAGACGGACGGGTTGAGCTTGCCCACGAGCTACGAGGGCAGTGGAGAAAGTGGCGTTCCGGACCTGTCGGGAAGCGGCAGTCTATGCACGTTCAATTCAACCTCTGACGATCTGGGTCCCATCGACAGCAATGGGACGGGCGACGTCTATGCCGAGACGGATGGCTGGTGCACGGAGAAGGCTGATATCTATCGGCTTCTCGATTGTTCCGAATACCTTACAACAATCGGAGAGTCGGTTGATGCCGGTGGTGGCGATGACAGGGTGTTCGGCACCGGGTGCGACGAGATCATCCGCGGCGGCGGCGCAGACACGATCAATTGCCGGGGTGGCGCCGATACCTGCAGTGGTGGAACGGGAGCCGACAGGATTGATGCGGGTGCCGGTATCGACCGCGTGCGTGGCGGTGGCGGGAACGACATACTGATTGGCGGGCTTGACGCGGACTACCTGTGGGGCGATGTCGGCGTGGACCGGTTCAGTTACCGAGACATTGGTGAGTCCCTTGGCGGAACGAAGATCGACAGGATCTTCGATTTCGAGCTGGGAGTCGACATCATCGGCCTCAGTAAAATCGATGCGGATACCTCGACGCTTGCGGACGACGCCTTCGTATCGATTGGTACTGGCGCGTTCAGCGGCACGGTGGGCGAGTTGCGGCAAGTGTTCGCCGGCAAGAATGCCATCGTACAGGGAGACGTGGACGGCGACGGCATCAAGGACTTCTGTATTCTGGTGCTGAAGACAGATGGCCAGCTGATTGGCGGCTTTTCATTCGTATTATGAGCATCCAGGTGCGGCAGGGATGTTCCAGTTCAGACTTTCGCCCAGAAACATCGCGCCGACGATCACGGCGTGGAGCGGAACCAGGTAGTTGGAATATGCAACTAGGCTCGGACCGCTGCACGCAGCCAGCCTATGCAATGAACCATGTGGAATTCGGAATGGGATAATCTAATCATCAAAAGGACCTCTCAATTCCGGATGCCGTGACTGCTGCATCGCTTGATCGGCCGAATGTTGCATACTCGGCCATTGCCGAGATATCTCCTGCTTCCACTGCATATTTGTCAATACCCGAAGGAAATCCGACAGGTCGAGCAGCATCGCGATCTTCTACCGAACATGGTTCTGGGAAGAGGTCTGGTGTCCACCTCGATGTTACACCGCGATTTACGTGACAAGAATCAGGCCTCGAACAGCCAGCCGACCCCGGTTTCGTACAAGTCGTTATCTTTCCGGTCAATGAAAAGGGCGTGCAGATTATTCCTGCTTGCCAATGGTGCACCCTCCTGACTTCCTTTCACCATGAGGGCCGTCGCCCAGGCATCGGCCTCCGCGCAGGTCCGTGCAACGACCGTGACCGATGCGGGCGATGTGATGAGCGGTCCGCCGCGCGCCGGGTCCATGGTATGTGACAGGCGCTGGCTGCCGATATCGACCCAGTGCCGGTAATCGCCCGACGTGGCGACGGCAGCGTCGTGGAGTGCAATGATGGAATGAGGCGCGCGGGCCTCCGGGTCTGGCCTCTCAACCGCGATCGTCCATGCTTCGCCATCCGGCCTCAACCCCATGGCCAGCATCTCGCCATCGATCCCGACGAGTCCGGACACGATGCCAAGGCTGGCAAGCGTTTCGGCAATCCTGTCGACGCCATAGCCCTTGGCGATGCCATTCAGGTCGAGCGTGATTGGCTCGCGTTTGCGCACCCGGCCCGCTTCGAGTTCGATGACCTCATGTGCAGGCTGCCGCCGTGATGCCGTCGCGGCGCGGATGCGTTCTGGCGCTGTCGCTTCAGGCCCGAACCCCCAGGCCGCCACCGCATCGCCCACGCCGATGTCAAAGGCCCCGCCAGACGCGCGGCCAATCGCCAACGCAGCCTTCAGCACGATCATCAGGTGCGCCGGAACGTCGATCCATCGGGACGGTGACGCTGCATTGAGGCGCATCAGGTCGCTGCCGGGTTTCCAGGTGGACATCTGGGCGTCCACCTCGTCCGCCGCGGCCTGCAGGGCCACCCGGGCCACATCTGGGTCGAATGCCGGAGTTGCATGGAACAGCGCCGTCCAGCGCGTGCCCATCGTCGGTCCGTTCAGGGCATGGCGCACCAGGTCAGTAGACATCTTCGACATAGCGTCCCTCGGACTTCAGCGCCAGCGGGCTCAACCCGGCGGGTGCCAGTATGTCGGCCAGCGCATCCGCAACACCGGCCGCCATGTCACGTCCGCCACAGACCATGACGCGGGCACCGTTGCGGATCAGCCGCGTCACCAGCGCGGCTTCCGCACGGAGCGCGTCCTGCACATAATGCGGCCGCGCGCCCCGCGAGATGGCCGTGAAGAGTTGCGCGAGACGGTCCTCGCCCTTCCAGCGGCTGAGATCGTCGCCATAGAGGAAATCGCTGCCGGGATGGCGCATCCCGAAGAACAGGTGAATGGGACGCCGCCCAGAATTGGCCCGCACGAAGCCCGCGAGCGGACCGATGCCGGTGCCTGCCCCGATGAGGATCAGCGGTGCATCGCCCCGGCCGGCATGGAACGCCGGGTTGCGGCGGAGAAATGCGGAGACGGCGTTGTCCGGTTCAAGCTCCATGAGCTGGCTGGAACACAGGCCGCCCGGATGCTTCCTCACGACAATCTCTATGAAACCGTCGCGGCTGGAAGAGGCAAGCGAATAGAAGCGCGGTACCGTCGAACCCGCTGGCAGGATGCCAAGGAGGTCGCCCGCCTCGAAGCGGCCGATGCCATTGCCTGTCAGGCGCTGCCACAGCGAGGCCTTCGGCAAGCCGAAACGCAGGATGGCTGTCGGCGCCTGCACCTCCGCGCCATAGTCGCGGCGTGAGAGAAGCGTCAGCGGGCGGGATGCAGGCGCTGCGGGCTGATGGCAAAGCACAAGCGCAATCCCCATGGCGGCGCCAAGCTCATGGCCCCAGCGCGCGAAATCCTGCGGCGACTGGCGGTCCACGGTGCTGAATGGCACCATCTCCGTCCACCCCTTGTCCGAGGCTGCGTCCGATACCGACTTCGCGAAGGTGCAGAAGCGGGGGAAGCTCCTGTCGCCGAAGCCGAGCACCGCAAGGGGAATGGCTGGTGCAAGATCAATTGCATTCAAACGATCGAGGAAGCCCTTCGCGGAAGACGGCGCATCGCCATCGCCATAGGTCGAGGCCAACATGATGATGCGTTCGGCACTCGCATAACGGGCGGGATCGAAGGCTGACATGGAGCCGGTGTGAACCCTCTGCCCTGCAGCGGTGAGTGCCTTGTGCAAGGTGGCGGCGAAGCCCCAGGTGCTGCCGCCTTCGCTTCCCACCAGGATGATGGTTCCGGTCTTGCCAGCAGCGACATTGCCCGCTAGACGCGGCCGTCCGCGCCGTGCCGCCCACCATTGCGCTACACCGGTCGCTCCCATCACCGGCACGCCCATCGCAATCAGCCCCAGCAACAGCCCGAGACCGGATGCGCCCTGCCCGGTGTGCAGCATGTAAATCATCTCCGACACGTGTTCCCAGCCCGTGAGGTCGGCCCAGGCGAGGAGCCTGCCATTGCCCTGATCGAGATAGCCGGTGCCCCGGTCGGTCTTGAGCGTGAACACATCGGAGGGGTCGTCCGCATAGGGAAAGGACAACTCACGCAGGTCCGCAACAGGCGTGGAGCCGAGCAGTCCGATGCGGGCAAGCGCAACGCCGGTCTCGCCACTGACGTCCGTGGGGACAGCCAGCACCGCACCCTTGTCGGGAAGCAGGTCGAAGGTGGAGAACGTCATCCACAGCGCGGTGATGGCGGAGAGCGCAAGGCCGGCGACGGCGACGCGGGCCACTTCGACATGCACGCGCCCCGCGATGGGGCC
>NZ_JBGSOZ010000161.1:0-5523 GCF_041738905.1 Aestuariivirga sp. | reverse complement strand
CACGACCGCTGCATCCGCCGCGTTGCCGCCGGCGCGGAGGCAATCAACAGCGGCAAGGGTTGCCAGCGGCGCGGAGGTTGCAGCCATGCCGCGCGAACCATAGGCCGCCGAGCGGCCGGGACGGTCGAATGCTCGCATCTGTCTTGATCCTGTGTTCGGCGGTGGGCCGGTTGGCAGAAAACTCTGGAGAAAAACTCCCAGAAACGTCGCAAAAGGGATCGCATGAGGCCGAGGCTTATTGCAAGAACCTTCCGGCCCGCCCTTGCCGCATGGCGCCTCTGAACCCATCAGCAGGCTCCCGGCGCAAGGCCCGGAGCACTCCAAACGAATCCTATCGACATTTCCCAATAGTAATGTATTTTTACTGTAGGGAAAACTCTCTAATCCACATCAGGGGGAAAACGGAATGTCAGTGAAAAGCGATATCGAGATTGCGCGCGAAGCGAAAATGAAGCCGATCATGGAGATCGGCAAGCGGCTCGGTATCCCCGAGAAGGACCTGATCCCCTACGGCCATACCAAGGCGAAGGTGCATCTCGACTATGTCGACAGCCTGAAGTCGAAGCCCGACGGCAAGCTGATCCTGGTGACCGCCATCAACCCGACACCCGCTGGCGAAGGCAAGACGACCACCACCGTTGGTCTGGGCGATGGCCTCAACCGTATCGGCAAGAAGGCGATGGTGGCGTTGCGCGAGCCGTCGCTCGGCCCCTGCTTCGGCATGAAGGGTGGTGCGGCCGGCGGCGGTTACGCCCAGATCGTACCGATGGAAGATATCAACCTCCACTTCACCGGGGACTTCCACGCCATCACCTCGGCGCACAACCTGCTGAGCGCCATGATCGACAATCACATCTACTGGGGCAACGAACTCGGCATCGACACCCGCCGCGTCGCCTGGCGCCGCGTCATGGACATGAATGACCGGGCGCTGCGTGAAATCGTCTGCTCGCTGGGCGGTGTCGCCAACGGCTATCCGCGCGAAGCCGGATTCGACATCACGGTCGCCTCCGAGATCATGGCCATCCTCTGCCTCGCCAATTCGATCGAGGACCTCGAGCGCCGCATCGGCCAGATCGTCGTCGCCTACAAGAAGGACAAGACGCCGGTTCTGGCGAAGGACATCAAGGCGCCGGGCGCCATGGTGGTGCTCCTGAAAGATGCGCTGATGCCGAACCTGGTGCAGACGCTGGAAAACAACCCGGCCTTCGTGCATGGCGGTCCCTTCGCCAACATCGCGCATGGCTGCAACTCGGTCATGGCCACCAAGACCGCGCTGAAACTCACCGACTATGTGGTGACGGAAGCGGGCTTCGGCGCCGACCTCGGTGCCGAGAAATTCTTCGACATCAAGTGCCGCAAGGCGGGCCTGACCCCTGCCGCCACCGTCATCGTCGCCACCGTCCGTGCACTGAAGATGCATGGCGGAGCCGCCAAGGACGAGCTCAAGACCGAGAATGTCGAGGTGCTCAAGAAGGGCCTCGCCAACCTTGGCCGCCACATCGAGAACGTGAAGAAGTTCGGCGTGCCGATCGCGGTCGCCATCAATCACTTCATCTCCGACACCGAGGCGGAAGTGAATGCGGTGATCGAGTTCTGCAAGACTCATGGCGTCGAAGCCTTCAAGTGCACGCACTGGGGCGAGGGCGGCAAGGGCATCGAGGCCCTTGCGAAGCATGTGGCCGAGATCGCCGACAAGGGCTCGGCCCAGTTCAAGCCGATCTATGGCGAAGATCTGCCGCTGTGGGACAAGATCAAGACCATCGCCCGCGAAATCTACCGCGCCGAAGACATCGTGGCCGACAAGGCGGTCCGCGACCAGCTCAAGGGCTACGAAGCTCAAGGGTATGGCAAGTTCCCGATCTGCATGGCCAAGACGCAGTATTCGTTCTCGACCGACCCGAACCTCAAGGGCGCGCCCATCAACCATGTCGTGCCGATCCGCGAGGTGAGGCTGTCGGCTGGTGCCGAGTTCATCGTCGTCGTCTGCGGTGACATCATGACCATGCCGGGCCTGCCCAAGGTGCCGTCGGCCGAAGTCATCGGCCTCGACGAAAAGGGCCAGATCGCCGGACTATTCTAATCAGGATTGCATGACTGCTTTAATGGGCCCGGTGCAAAGCACCGGGCCTTTTTTGCTTTCATTGAATTATGTGGAATTTAGGATTTGTCTGGCGCACGCGGGCAAGGAACAATCCAATCACGGCAACCGCCCGCGGGAGGAAACACGCAACATGGCCGACACCGTATTCCGTTTCCCAGCACCCGGATCCGATCCCATCACCGCCGATCTCGATGGCTGGAAGAAGATCGAGGGCAATCCGACCATGAAGACCTGGATCCAGCACACCTCCGCCGATGGCAGCGTGATCAGCGGCACGTGGGAGGCAACGCCCGGCACCTATCACGCCACCTATGGCTCTTATGAATTCGTGCACCTGATCGACGGGCAGATCACCATCACGCCCGACGGCGGGACAAGCGTCACCATGACGCCCGGATGCGCCTTCACGGTGGAGCCCGGCTTTGCCGGCACATGGAAGATCGAGAAGCCGGTGAAGAAGCACTTCTGCATCAAGCTGAAGTGACCTTGAGCGGATTGTCAGCGTCCTGAGGCCTGTTCTTCAGGGCGTTGGCCACGCGCGTGAAGGTCTGCATCAGCAGGCGGCGGGTTTCGTCGTCCGCCGTTTGCTCCAGTGCCTTTTCCATGCAGGCGAGCCAGGACTGGGCCTCGACGGGGCCGATTTCCAGATGGGCATGCATCTGCCTGACGTTGGAATGGTGGTGCTGCTCGACATAGAGCTGCGGCCCGCCCAGAAAGCCTGACAGGAACATGAACTGCGCGTCGCGTGCGTGGGCCAGGCCGTTCCCCTGGTTGTGCATCACGCGCAAGGGGGCGCCCTCGGGCTCGGTCTCCACCAGATCGTAGAAGACCTTCACCAGATTCCGTACACCCGCCTCGCCACCGATCCGCTCATAGGGAGTTTGGTAGGGGGGCTGATTTCCCGGACCGGCCATCACCGATTCCTTCTGCGCATCGACACTTGTTCAGTTTATTCGAAATTCTGCATGAAACTTGGGCAGTTCTGTCGCATGCGGCAACCCGGCCTTCGCTAACAAGGGGGTGCGACATTTTTTCGAGATACGAAATAAATTGCCTCCCGGTGGGTGCGGTCCTGCCGGGAGATCCGGCAGATGACGGTCCCGCGACACTCAAATCGCTGTCAAATCAATCGCATTGCCCACATCTCTGGCAGCGCAGCATAACGGAAGGGCATCGTTACCTATTCGTTAAAGCCATGTTTTTTCACATGTAAAGCGAGATATGCAAAAATAGCATTGCTTGTTTTGTTGCAGCGCACCTAAATTGGGTCTGTCAAAAGCAACCAAAGACCGTCAATCCAAGGGGAATGACCATGTTTGAAGTCCTGAAGTCACGTTACTCGACCTGGAAGCGCTACGCCCGCACTGTGTCGGAGCTCGAGAGCCTGTCCAACCGCGAACTCGCCGATCTCGGCATCTCGCGTGTCGACATCCACCGTCTGGCCCGGGAGGCCGCACGGTCATGAGTTTCCTCCAGCTCGGCCTCCTCCTGAGCCGCAGCCGGAGAATGAAGGCCTACAGACAGGCCCGCGCCGAAGCCGCCGCCCTGTCTGACGCCGATCTCGCCGACATGGGGCTCAAGCGCTACCAATTGGGCCATGTGGCCCGCGTCAAGGCTCTCAAGCACTGACGCCACGAAGAACCCGCCGGATCATCCCTCGGCGGGTTTTTCATTTTTACCCGTGAACTACTTCGGCTCCACATGCCCGCCGAATTCGTAACGAAGGGCCGAGAGCAGCTTTTCCGCAAACGTATGATCGCGGCGCGAGCGGGGTCTCCTTGTTCACAGCAAGTTCAGCACAGTGAGCTTACCATTTGCATGTCTTCCGAACGTCCGAAATCACTTGATCGATTCCATCCAGAGCAAAAATCGCCTCAACATCCCCTTCACTGTAAGGCTTAGCAGCGATTACTAAATTTGAACTGCTGGCAAGCTGTTTTAGGAATGGAATGCCAGTGCCGTTCCAATATCCAAACGTTCGCCCGCCCTCAGAGACGTTAACTGTTTCTCTTCTCACCTGACCTTTATCGATTCGATATGCCATCTTGATACCCGACGAACCCATGTAATTCTGCAGATCGAATATAAAGCGGGTTTCGTTCTGGTGACACATCACCATCAGTAATGCTCGCTCCTCTTGTCTGATTGCATTCCGAACCATGTTTTCTGATTGAAGAATCCAATAGACATTATTGGCGTCGGTGAGTGCAGAAACGTCTCGTTCTACCCGCCATTTTCCTGGTGGACTTGAGGTCTGCTCGACAGTTGTTTGAGATCTTGAAAGCGTCGGAGAAATCAGCAGCAACAGAGTTAGCAACCCAGTGTGGAAAAGTGATTTCACCCCAATGCCCCTCTCTGTCTCTAGGTCAATTTAGATCTCAAGTCTGCTATAAGACAATAGGCATTTACTTCGGCTCCATATGTCCGCCGAATTCGTAACGAAGGGCCGAGAGCAGCTTTTCCGCAAACGTGTGATCGCGGCGCGAACGGAAGCGGGCGAAGATGGCCGCGGCCAGCACTTCCGCCGGAACCGCCTGCTCGATTGCAGCTTCCACCGTCCAGCGGCCCTCGCCGGAATCGGACACGGCGCCTGAGAAGCCCGAGAGTTTATCATCCTTGGCCAACGCAATGGCGGCAAGGTCGAGAAGCCAGGACGAAACCACGCTGCCGCGCCGCCAGACTTCGGCCAGGTCGGCCACGTCATAGGTGAAGCGCTCGGCCTCCGGCAGCTTGGGGTCGTTGCGGGTTTCGAGGATGTTGAAGCCCTCGGCATAGGCCTGCATCATTCCGTATTCGATGCCGTTGTGGATCATCTTGGCGAAATGGCCGGAGCCCGTGGGCCCGCAATGCATGTAGCCCAGTTCAACGCGAGGGTCGCGGGCTTCCCGGCCCGGAGTCGTCTCGATTTGGCCCTTGCCCGGCGCCAGCGCCGCGAAGATGGGGTCGAGGTGATCGTGAAGCCCGTGAAGGAGCACCGCTTCGTCGTGGTGCTGCGTGGTGAGGGCCTCGGCGGCAACGTCGCCGACACCGACCCGCAGGCCACCGGCGTCCCGCCGCTCGCCGCCGTCGCCAAGGACGCCGCCAGCGCGAAGACCGCCAAGATTTGTGACGAGTTCATCGCCCAGGTGAAGAAGCTCCTCGCCGGCGAGAAGAAGGCCAACTGCTGCACGCTCCGCGGCATCACAGGCAAGCCCTCGATTGCGAGCTTCGAAGAAGCCTACGGCCTCAAGGCCGCGGCGATCGCGGTCTATCCGATGTACAAGGGCCTCGCGTCGCTCGTGGGCATGGACATCCTCGGCGACGCCCAGACGATCGAAGAGCAGATGGAAGTCCTCAAAGCCAACTGGGACAAGTACGACTTCTTCTTCATCCACTTCAAGTACACCGACTCGACCGGCGAAGACGGCAACTTCGACGCC
>NZ_JBGSOZ010000139.1:0-7726 GCF_041738905.1 Aestuariivirga sp. | reverse complement strand
ATCGCCCGCACCAACGAACTGCCCGCCGCGCTCCAGCGCTTCCGGCCCGACTCGCTTCCTGAGGTCGCAAGCGTCTCGCGCGGCGACGGCCCGCCCACTATCGCCTTCCCGCCCGATGGCGCCCGCATCGATCTCGACAGCGATGCCGGAGATGCCGCCGTGAGCCTCAAGGTCTATGGTGGAACGCCACCCTTTACGTGGCTGGTCGACGGCGTTCCCGTCACGTCGGGCGAGTTCCGCCGCGATGCTTTCTGGGAGAGCGCGGCGCGCGGCTTCGCACGTCTCTCCGTGATCGACTCGAAGGGCCAGACGGCGACCGCGCGCATCCGCGTCGAATGATGGTTTGATGGGCTGCGGGCCCCGCGTATAAAGTCGCATCGTTCCCACACGCCATCAGGACATGCCATGACCGCCGAAACCCCGTGGACCGCCCGCTCCTATCACCGCGACTGGCTGATGGCAAAGGCCAACGCCCTGTTCGACATGTTCCAGAACAACGCGGTGAACCCCAGGGGCGGCTTCTACGACCTCGACGCAGCGGGCAAGCCCTTCGGTAACCTGCGCCAGATCCACGCCACCGCGCGCATGGTCCATTGCTTCGCCATTGGCGCGAAGCTCGGGCGGCCGGGATCGAGCGCTATTGTCGACCATGGCATGAAGTTCCTCTGGGAAGGCCACCGCGACCAAAAGCACGGCGGCTATTGCTGGTCGGTCGATGACGATGGCTACAGGGACGATTCGAAACAGGCCTATGGCCACGCCTTCGTGCTGCTCGCCGCGTCAGATGCCAGGATGCTGGGCCACCCGCTGGCCGACCGCATGCTGGCCGATATTACAGAGGTGCTCGAACAGCGCTTCTGGGACGAGACTCATGGCGCGGTGTCGGAGGAATATGCCCGCGACTGGTCGAAGATCAGCGACTATCGCGGCCAGAACTCCAACATGCACCTGACCGAGGCGCTGATGGCCGCCTACGAGGCAACCGGCGACAGGATGTATCTCGACAAGGCCAAGCGCATCGCCAGCCTCATCATCGGCAGGCACGCAACCTCGCTCGACTATGTGGTGGCCGAGCATTTTGACGAGAACTGGAACATCGACAAGGCTTACAAGGGCTCGGACATGTTCCGGCCCGCCGGCACCACGCCCGGCCACTGGCTCGAATGGTCACGACTCGTGGCGCAACTCTGGGTGCTGGATGGACGGCGCGACATGTGGCTTCGGCATGCCGCCGACAAGCTGTTCCGCAGCGCCGTCACGCGCGGCTGGGACAAGCACAAGGGCGGCTTCTTCTACACGCTCGACTTCGACAACAACCCGGCACTCACCCACAAGATCTGGTGGCCCGCGACCGAGGCCATCGGCGCTGCCGCCTTTCTCGCCGCCCTGAAGCCCGACGCCTTCTACGAGGAATGGTACCGCCGCATCTGGGATTTCTCGGCCACCTATTTCATCGACCCCGCCAATGGCGGCTGGTTCGGTGAACTGGATGATGACCTGCAGCCCTTCGACAAGTTTTTCACCGGCAAGTGCGACATCTACCATTCGCTGCAGGCCTGCCTCATTCCGCTATTCCCCGCGACGGGGAGCCTGATGACGGCGATACCGGCTTAGGCGAGCGCGTCGCCGAGGAGCCGTTTGAGCCGCTCGCCCATCGGCACCTGGCCGGCTGCATCAAGCCCACGCGGCGACATTTTCCTTGCCGTCTTGGCGAGGATGTCTTTCACCTTCTCGTCGTCGTGCTTGGCGATAAAGGGCTCGGCCTCATGTTCGAGGAAGACAAGGCAGATAACGTCCTCCAGCGTCTGGGCGTCGGCATCCTGCTTCAACCGTTCCTTGCGCAGAAGCGAGCCCGCGCGGGCGATGTCGTCTTGCCCATAGCCGGATTCCGCCATGATCTCGCCCGCGCGGCTGGCGTGAAGCTTCTGCAGCTCCTTCCGCCATGTGAGATAGGCGATGCGGCCTTCCGGATAGGACTCGCGCGGAATGGACCAGCGTTCGATGTGCTGGGCACGGGCGGCAATCTTCAGGGGCTCCGGCGCATCCGGCGCGAAGCGGTCGAGTGTGGCGCTCATCCGTTGGCCGTAGAGTTCGGCACGCCCTGCCGGATCGGCGGCGTTGGCGGCATCGACGAGGGCGAAAGCCCGCTGCAATCGGTCGGTCATGCGGCGCACAATGGCGAAGACGGCGCGGCCATGCAACAGCCCGCATTTGCCACCTGTCAATTCTATGTTACACATTCGAACATGACCGAGTTGACGCTTTGCATAGGCGACAGATGAGTGCCCGCTACCCATTTTCCGCCATTGCCGGACAGGATGAACTGAAACAGGCACTGTTGCTGACGGCGGTCGACCCGCTGATCGGAGGATTGCTTGCCTTCGGCGATCGCGGCACCGGAAAATCCACCGCCGTGCGCGCGCTTGCCGCCCTGCTTCCGGAAATCAAGGCGACCACCTGCGCCTATCATTGCGACCCTGATTCGCCCGGAACCATGTGCGACTCCTGCCGGAGCGCGAAAACTCACAAGACCAGAAAAATGCCCATCCCCGTGGTGGATCTGCCCTTGGGCGCCACCGAGGACCGGGTGATTGGCGCACTCAACCTCGAGCGCGCCCTCTCCCACGGCGAGAAGACATTCGAGCCCGGTCTACTGGCGCAGGCCAATCGCGGTTATCTCTACGTCGACGAAGTGAACCTGCTCGAAGACCATATCGTCGACCTGCTGCTGGACGTCGCCGCATCGGGCGAGAACGTGGTGGAACGCGAGGGCCTCAGCGTGCGCCATCCTGCACGGGTGGTGTTGGTCGGCAGTGGCAACCCGGAGGAAGGCGAACTCCGCCCGCAATTGCTCGACCGCTTCGGATTGTCGGTCGAGGTGCGGACGCCGACAGACGTTTCGACCTGGGTCGAGATCGTGAAGCGCCGGGATAGTTTCGAGCGTGATCCGGATGGGTTCACGGCCCTCTGGGCCGCTCAGGAAGACCAAACCCGCAAGCGTATCGTCAAGGCCCGCAAGAGCCTCAACAGCGTGAGCGTTGCCGACGCGATTCTCGAGCGCGCAGCAGCGCTCTGCATACATTTGAAGACCGACGGACTTCGCGGCCAGTTGACACTCATGCGCGCGGCTCGCGCCCTCGCTGCCTTCGAAGGAGCGAAAGAAACGACCGAAGTGCATTTGAAGCGCATGGCAGGACCGGCACTTCGCCACCGGCTCCGCCGCAATCCGCTTGATGAAACCGGATCGACCACGCGCATCGACCGCGCCGTGGCCGAGGTGCTGGGCGCGTGAAGCGCGAAGACCCCGCGCGCCTGATGCGCACGGCGGATGCAGCCCTTGCCTGCGCCCTGCTGGCGATCGACCCCATCGGATTCGGAGGTGCGGTGCTTCGTGGGCCCGGTGGCCCAGCGCGCGACGGATGGCTGGCGAGCCTTCGCAATCTGGTCGGTGATCGGAAGATATTCCGTGTGCCGCCGCATGTTGGAATCGACAGGCTCGTCGGCGGCATCGATGTTGCCGCGACCCTGAAATCCGGAACGCCCCGTCACGACAAGGGACTGCTCGCCGAGGCCGACACCGGGATATTGCTGTTGACCTCGTCCGAACGGCTCACACTCGAGAAGGCTGCCTTGCTCGCCGCCGCCATGGACAGGGGCGAGGTGAATGGCGCTGGCGGCACCCACCCCGCACGCTTCGCGCTCATCGCCTGCGACGAAGGCATCGACGATGAACGTACACCGTCCATTCTCTCGGAAAGGGTGGCATTCCTGCTCGATACGGGGGACTGCGATCCTCCCGATCTCGCCGAACTGGATATCTCCACCTCGTGCGTGCAATTCGCCTCGGTCTCCTTGCCGGATCGCATCATCGAAGGTTTGTGCCAGACGGCACTGGCGCTGGGTATTGGATCCGTGAGGCCTGCGCTTCTCTCCCTCAAGACCGCGCGCGCCTGTGCGGCACTCGACGGGCGCGATGAAGCAAATGACGACGATGCCACCGCAGCCGCGAGACTGGTACTAGCGCCGCGCGCAACGCAGTTTCCGGCAGGCGAGGCAGACGAGCCCGCAGACTCCGAACCACAGGACCAAGACCAACAGTCATCACCTGATGCGGAAGATGAGAAGGATACGCCAAGCCCGCAGGAACTCTCGGAAATCCTGCTTGAGTCGGTGAAGACGTCACTACCCGTCGGGCTTCTTGCCGCGCTCGAGAAAGACCTGCGGCAGAAGCAGGCGCCGAAGTCCGGCGCAGGCGCCATCTCGGCGCAAACCGGACTGAAACGCGGGCGTCCCGCCGGCACGCGGCAGGGAGAGCCGAAGAACGGCGCACGGCTTTCACTCATCGACACGCTCCGCGCCGCAGCGCCATGGCAGCCGCTCCGCAAGCGCGATGCACCTGGCCGCGCTGGCGTTCTGGTGGCGCGTGAGGATTTCCGCATCAGCCGCTACAAGCAGAAGCGAGAGACGACAGCCATCTTCGTGGTCGATGCCTCAGGCTCCTCTGCCATTCATCGCATGGCCGAAGCGAAGGGTGCCGTCGAACTGATCCTCGCGGACTGTTACGTGCGGCGCGACCAGACGGCATTGATCGCCTTCCGCGGACGCAAGGCCGAGGTGCTGCTACCACCCACCCGTTCGCTGCAGCGCGCCAAGCGATCCCTCGCCGATCTTCCGGGCGGCGGTGGAACGCCACTTTGCGCGGCGATCGAATCTGCTTTCACGATTGCGGATCAGGTGCGGCGCGGCGGGGGAACGCCGCTCATCGTCTTCCTCACCGATGGCCGCGCCAATATCGCACGCGATGGCACCGCCGACCGCCCCATGGCTCTCCGCGATGCGGAGAACGCCGCGCGCGGCCTGAAGCTCGCGGGGCTCCGCACCTTGATGATCGATCTCTCCGACGCCCGTGGCGGACCTGCCCGCAAGATCGCGGATGAAATGGGCGCCAGCTACCTGCCCCTGCCCCATGCCGATTCCGCGATGATCTCGAAATCGGTCGGCACCGCCATGAAGGTCCGGGGCTGACATGGTTGCCTACCTCGACTGGGCGACCGATGGCGCCGACTGGCCGAACCGTGACGCAAGCCGCTTCGTCGATGCCGCTGGTTTGCGCTGGCATGTGCAAGTGATGGGACAAGGCCCCGTAGTGCTGCTGCTGCATGGCACGGGCGCCTCCACACATTCATGGCGCGACGTGATGCCGAAGCTCGCATCCGCCTTCACCGTTGTGGCGCCGGACCTGCCAGGGCACGGCTTCACCACACGTTCCACAAAAGCCAGCCTTTCACTTCCCGGCATGGCGGCGGCGGTTTCGGGACTATTGCGAGAATTGAAGCTTTCACCCGAACGCGCGGCCGGCCATTCGGCGGGAGCTGCCGTGCTGGTGCGGATGGCGGTCGAGCGGCTGTTCACACCCGACCTTATCGTCAGTTTCAATGGGGCCTTCTTCCCCGTCAGCGGGGTCGCGGGCCAGTTCTTTTCACCCCTCGCGAAGGCGGTCGCGGGGGCTACCGTGATGCAGAAACTGTTTGCCCGAATGGCTGACCGGTCCGCCGTGGAACGATTGCTCAAGGACACCGGATCGCGCCTCGATGAGACCGGGCTGAAACTCTACCAGCGGCTCTTCGCGAACGAGGGCCACATCGCGGGAACACTGGGCATGATGGCGGCCTGGGACCTGCATTGGGTGCCGCAAGACCTCAAGAACCTCACCGTGCCGCTCTATCTCGTCCGCGCCTCGAAGGATCGCACAATTGCACCTGCCAATGCCGAGCGTGCGGCACAACTGGCGCCCAAGGCCATGATCATCGACATGGAAGGATTGGGTCATTTGGCTCATGAGGAAGACCCCGCCACCGCCGCCGCGATCATCGCGGACCCGCAAGCCTTCGTACGACGCTGACGACAATCCCCCTTGCGAAAATTCATCTGACGGTTTCTAATGTCAGGTAATGTTTACACCGATTGAACAGCGCCCCCTCCCCAAAGGCGAGCCGGACCGGCGGCCCCACGCCGCGATCATCGGCAGCGGGCTGGGCGGATTGTCGGCCGCCATCAGGCTTGGCGCGCGCGGCTATCGCGTGACGGTCTATGAAAAGCTAGAGCAGCCCGGCGGCCGGGCCTCGGTATTCCGGCAGGACGGTTTCACCTTCGACGCCGGCCCCACCATCATCACGGCGCCCTTCATCCTCGAAGAACTCTGGTCCCTCGCGGGAGCGAAGCTCTCCGACGATGTGACGTTGAAAGCGCTCGATCCCTTTTACGACATCCGCTTTCATGACGGCAGCACCATCACCTGCTGCGGCGATCCGGAACGGATGCGCGAGGAAGTGCGGCGCATCTCGCCGGGTGACGTCGAGGGCTACGAGCGCTTCATGGCGGAGAGCGAGGCAATCTACCGGATCGGCTTCGAGCAATTGGGCCATGTGCCCTTCGGTTCACCACTGGACATGGTGAAGATCGCGCCTGATCTGCTGCGACTGGGCGCATGGCGAACCGTGTGGCAGCATGTCTCGGCGCGGGTCAAGAACCCCAAGATCCGCATGGCGCTGAGTTTCCATCCCCTGTTCATCGGCGGCAACCCGTTCAAGGTGACGGCGATCTACAGCATGATCGCCTATCTCGAGCGCCAGTTCGGCGTTCATTGCGCCATCGGCGGCACGGGCGCGCTGGTGAAGGCCATGGCAAATCTCATCACGCACCAGGGCGGCCGTATCGCGCTCAACAGCGAGGTGTCGGAAATCATCTGCGAGGGCCACCGCGCGGCGGGACTGAAACTCGCTTCCGGCGAAACGGTGAAGGCCTCGATTGTCGTCTCCAATGCCGAGACGGCACATACCTACGTGAAGCTCCTGAAGAATGCGCCCCGCAAACGCTGGAGCGACGTTAAACTGAAACGCGCGCGCTACTCGATGAGCCTCTTCGTCTGGTATTTCGGAACCCGGAAAACCTATCCGAACGTGAAGCACCACACGATCGTGATGGGCCCGCGCTACAAGGAACTGCTGCACGACATTTTCGAGCGCAAGCATCTGGCCGAGGACTTCAGCCTCTACCTGCACCGGCCCACGGCGTCTGATCCCTCGCTGGCGCCCGAGGGATGCGACAGCTTCTACGTGCTTTCCCCCGTCCCGCACCAAGATTCAGCGATAGACTGGACCACCCGCGCTGCCCGCTACCGTGACCAGATCGCCGCCCATCTCGACGCGACCGTGCTTCCCGGTTTCCGCGAGCACATCGTGACGGAGAAGATCATCACACCCATCGACTTCGAGAACCGGCTGTCCTCCTACAAGGGCGCCGCCTTCGGGCTTGAACCCGTGCTGCTGCAGAGCGCCTGGTTCCGCCCCAACAATCGCAGTGAAGACATCGAGAACCTGTTCCTGGTGGGTGCCGGAACTCATCCCGGCGCTGGCATACCTGGTGTCATCTCGTCTGCCCGCATTCTCGACAAGGTCGTGCCCGATGCCGCCGCATTCGCCTGAACGCCCATTGGTGACGCCCGCCGATCTCGCGGCCTGCCGCCAGATGATCCGGGCCGGGTCGAAGACGTTCTACACGGCGTCCCTTCTGCTGCCGCAGCGCATCTGTGATGCGGCGCGGTCTCTCTATGCCTTCTGCCGCGTGGCGGATGATGCCGTCGACGGCTCGGCCGACAGCCGCGCGGCGGTGGATGAATTGCTCGACCGCCTCGACCGCATCTATCGTGGCACGCCGGACGACCAGC